>CALLLZ010000198.1 GCA_938008005.1 uncultured Marinicella sp.
AATTAAATGAAGAAACGCCACAGATGGGTGAGTCCAGCTGGGTTAATTATGTCAAAACCAAAAGCATGGCAGAGCAAATAATCAAGGATCATGCCGACAAATTAAATGCTGTAGTGGTCAATCCCACTCATATTATTGGACCAGATGATCAACACAACTGGATCCGCTTATTCAAGATGATGATCAAGGATGAGCTACCTACCATTCCAGTCGGTGCGGGTTCTTTTGTCGATGTTCGAGATGTGGCACGCGGTTGTATCTTGGCCGCTGAGAAGGGCCAAACTGGAGAAAATTACATCTTAGGTGGACACAACATGGACTTCGAAACATTCATTGACCAAGTCGCCGGGGCTTTTGGTTTATCCATCACCAAGCGTCGCAAACCTCAAGCATTGGTCAAACTGGCCGCCAAACTCAAATCAATGGTTGCCTACGTGACCAACAACCCACCCGATTTAACTCCAGAATCGTTACAAATCATTTCGCATCGGTTCAAAACCGATAGCCTGAAAGCCGAACAACAGCTTGGTTACCAAAAAACAGCATTAGATGTGACACTTAATGACATTAAAAACAACTTAGGTGAACGAGGTATATTAAAAACCTCTTGAATGGGGATTAATATGAGCTAACCAAAGAAATGAATTCATCATTTGATTGATTGAGTGCTAGGATAATTGGGTGTGAATTAATCAATTAAGGGGTACATATGAAATCAAATCAGGTCAAATTGTGGGCAGTCATTTTATCATTTTTTATTTGTGCCAAGTCTGCTCATGCAGCCTGGACATTGAATGAAGTCTATAGCAATCAAAACGGCACCGTTTTGTATATTGAATTGATTTCAGATGGCAACCTTAATACCAATATCGCCGGTAAAGTAGTTACCGCTACAGCAGATGGTGAGGTTAAATTCTTTGTGATTCCAGCTGATTTGCCGCCAACCACCACTTCAGAGCCCAGTTTATTATTGGCAACCAGCAACTTGAATCAAATTACAGGCTGGGTAGCACAAGATTTCACCTTGCCCAATTTTTTCTTTGATGTGGACGCAGCTTCTATCACCATTGATTATGACGGCACCAGTTCGATCACATTTACAGGTTCAGATTTAGTGCTTGATGATGAAACCATTTCAATTGACAGCATGGGCCAAACGATGATCAACAGTCCACAAAACTATGCTGATGAGGCTGGAGAATTATTTGAGGGCATTGTTTTTTTGAATGGCTTTGAAGACTGTGATGTAAAGGCAACGGTTTATTTAGATGCAGATGTAGATGGGTTTGGTGATCCAAATGAGCCGGCGTCCGTGTGTGAAATCCCTCCTGGGTTTGTGGTTGATAATTCTGACTGTAATGACACTGATAACAACATTCGCCCAGGTGCAGTTGATGAGCCCGATATGCAGTTTATTGACAGTAATTGTGATGGTATTGATGGTGATGTGTCAGACAGTTACTTTGTTGCCAATGGAGGCGGTGGAAATGGTTTATCCCCTGGATTCCCCGCAGGTCTATCCAATATAAATGACTTAGTTGTTGCCGCCATCAGTAACAATAAGAATTGGATCTTGTTCGCTGACGGTACATACAATTTAGACAATGATTCAACCATTTTGGGCAATGTCAATTGGGCTGGTGGGTACAGCTCTCAATTCGGACAAAGGTCCACACCCAGTGACACAAATTTAAATGTAAATTTCGACGGTTTCACATTAGCCAATGCAATCAATGGTTTACAAATACAAAATTTAAATTTGGCCAATATCACCAATGCAACTTTTGGAAACAGCAGTTATGTGATTAAAATTCAAAATGCGCCAAACATCACACTTGATAGTGTTGAAATAACTTCTCTTAATGGCGGTTCAGGCAGTATAGGTGCGAATGGTACGAATGGTGCATCCGGTTTTGTTGGCGCCGCTGGTGGAAATGGTGTAGAGGACAGCGGTTTTGGATGTGATTCTGGTAGCAGGCCAATTGGTGGTAATGGTGGCTCGAATAATTTTTGTAGTGCCAATGGCGGTGCTGGTGGACGCCCTGGTATAGGAGGAGGCCAAGGCTTAAATGGACAGAATGGCACAGGCCCTGGTGGCAGTGGCGGTCTAAGAGGTGGTGGTGGAGGTGCTCAACCAGCTAACTTTGGTCAAAATGGTCAAAATGGTTCAAATGGCTTAGTTGGTACCGATGGATCAGGTGGTATGAATATATCAACATTTGTGGGCTTAGAATATGATGCCAACATAACAGCTGAAAATGGATTGAATGGAGCACCAGGTGGCGGCGGCGGTGGTGGCGGCGGTGGCGGTGGCGGCGATAATGCTTGTGATTCTTGGGGCGGTGGTGGTGGCGGTGGTGGCGCTGGCGGCTGTGGCGGTACAAGGGGGTTTGGTGGAACTTATGGCGGCGGTAGTTTTGCCATTGTATTGTCTGGTTCTAGTTTGACATTATTAAACAGTGTGGTGACTTCTGGTGATGGTGGTAGTGGCGGCGCTGGTGGAAACGGCGGTATGGGTGCCAATGGTAGGAATGGAGGAACTGGCGGGGACTTTGAAGATGATTCAGGCCAAGGTGGCGATGGTGGTGATGGTGGTCGTGGTGGTAATGGTGGTCGTGGCGGTGGTGGCGGTGGTGGCCCTTCCATAACTGTTGTGTGTCTCAATGGATCTACTGTTGTCATTAATTCAACAGATTTGAACCTAGGTAATGCTGGATTGGGTGGTATGCCCAATGGCCAAAACGGATTAACGGCACAAACTTATTTATGTGGTTCTTAATAAGTTTAGTTATTAATTAAAGTGCCTCTCATTTTTGAAGGGCATGAATGTGTTCAACGTTATATTCTAAGATTGAAAGACAATGAAGCAACTCATTTTTGATGCAGATAATACCTTGTTCGATTTTGATTGTGCGGAGGAAAAGGCATTGGTTAAGACATTGACTCATTTTGAGATGTCAATACCACAAGGCTTGATTGAATTCTATCGAAATATGAATGTTAAGCTGTGGCAACAGTTTGATGAAAAAAGCATCACCATTGCCCAATTGAAACAACAACGAACTGAAAAGCTTTTTAAGTTTGTAGGGCAATCAACTGATCCAAGTAAATTCAGTCTTCGCTACTTGGATGAGTTGGCAGGCTGTCAGGATTTGTTGCCAGGTGTTGAACAAACTTTGCAGGTATTATCAAAGCATTGTGAAATGGCCATCATCACCAATGGCCTATCACGTGTGCAAAAGCCCCGGTTTGCCAGTTCTTCAATCCAACATCACTTTGGTGCACTGGTGATTTCTGAAGAACTTGGTGTGGCGAAACCTGACCCTGAAATTTTCGCTCACACCTGTGAAATTATGGGTTGGTCAGATCCAGCCAAAGTCTTAATGGTTGGTGATAACTACCGCTGTGATATCCAAGGCGCAGCTGATTTTGGCTTACAGACCTGCTGGTTTAACATCCGCAATCACACCCATGACTTCAGCGATCATGATCATGAGATTCATCACTTTGATGAATTATTGAAAGTTGTTACCCTTTAAACCACTGCTGGCCACAGCCAAGCAAAAATTCCCGCTACTATAGCGGCATATATCAAAGCATCAATCAAAAATCGAATACAGTTAGACCAAGGGTGCCCCATCCAAATAGAAAAAGGAATCAATGCCCAACCAAAAGCCAAGAAGCTGGTAACCATAACCACCCGAAATACGGAGATAAAATCAGCACCAACAGTTAGAGTCAAAGTAGCTGCGTAAGCGACCAAAATACAACTGATGATAAAAAACAAGATTTGTTGCCCCAGCAATTTACCCATCGGTGGCATACCATTTTCAAAAACGGCCAGCATGGCTACAGGGCCTTGTTTAAATTTTTGCTGCATATTTTCATCACCCATGTCTTTCATGTCCTTACAGTAGGGCATGGTATATAAACCTGGCTTGATGTTACCTGATCGTATTGCATCAGATACGTCATCTTCGTTACTGATTTTTTTGTAATCTGCATTGTGGTGTTTGATCACCATATGAAAAACGGCACTGGCTACCCAGCATAGAAAACCACCTAACAAAATAGGCAGCCAAAGCTGTATCAAAGAAACTGACATTATTAACTCCATAGATAGATCACATATAATTATATACGCTAATTGAAAATACCTAAAAGTATGGGTGAAGGAGATTGAAGTTTTTGCATTGTAAAAACTATTGGGATGTAATTATTGACATATTCCCATATAGGAATATAATGATGGAATGGCCAGATTAAAAACAACTCATGATGTATTCAGCGCCATCGGCGAACCTAAACGGCGAGCGCTGATTGAAATGCTCACCACCAAAGAAATGACAGTGTCTGATTTGGTGGATGCCATGTCTTGGTCACAGCCCATGGTCTCCAAACATTTGGCCGTCTTGAGAGAAGTCAAACTAGTCAAAGAACGTAAAGCAGGTCGTTACCATTATTATCGCATCCAACCTGAAGAACTCAGGCCTATTCAAGAGTGGATGCACCAATTTGAAAAATACTGGGGTTCGACCATGGACCAACTGGATAACTACTTAAATACAATACAGACAAAGGTAAATTCTGATGAAAAAAACTGACACAAAACCATCTATCATAACTCGCGAATTCAATGCACCAAGACAGCTGGTCTTCAATGCCTGGACTCAAGTTCACCATCTTAATAATTGGATGTTTCCGATGCCTGGTTGTCGCTGTGATTTTGTTTCAGCAGACATTGAAGACGGTGGTAGTTCATTACATAAAATCACCATGCCTAATGGCCACG
Source organism: uncultured Marinicella sp. (assembly GCA_938008005.1). Classification (GTDB taxonomy): domain Bacteria; phylum Pseudomonadota; class Gammaproteobacteria; order Xanthomonadales; family Marinicellaceae; genus Marinicella. The sequence continues at coordinate 4,793 of CALLLZ010000198.1, forward strand.
AAATGTGGTTATTCACTCAATATGAAACGGTACAATCGCCTGAAAAACTGGTGTTTTTACAGTACATGTCTAACCAAGAAGGTGACATTATTTATAGCCCTCATATTCCCAATTGGCCACAGCATATGCTGGCAACTTTGCTGTTCAAAGAACTGGCTGAAGATCGAACCGAAATCACTTTTCATTGGGAGCCTCGTCATGCCAGCACAGAAGAATTGGCTGCATTTGAAGCCACTCGAGAAGATCATGATAAAGGTTGGGGTGCAGGTATGAATCAATTGGAAGCTTATCTTGAGAGTTTAGAATAACTAAACATTTAAAAAGGCCGCGATTGCGGCCTTTTTTATGAAAGATGAGAAACTCGAATCAGGCTTTGGCTAAAGCCGCATCGAATTCTTCTTTGGCATGTTGAAATTGCGAATAAGATTTTTCCACATACATCAAGACTTCATCCACATAACCATCGGTTGATGCTGACCACACTCGATTGATGTACCGCTCACCAGCAGCAAAACTGGACATGATATCAGCGAAATCTTGAATACCGAATAAGTGTTTCATGCTGTCTCTGGCCTCCGCAAAGTTCATCAAGTCATCACGAAACAACTTGTCTATTTCAAAACGCATTTCGTAAGTGGGTATTTTGTCTTTACGACCATTAAGGGCTTCCAAGTTCTTCAACAAATTATTCAAAGAATCTATCAAAACTTGTTTATTGTTCTGTAATAAATCACCCTGCTTAGCTGCCGCGCTGGACTCTTTTTTATATATAAATGCGCCAATAAAACCAAGCAACATAACCGGGATAAAATAAGTCCAATTCATGGCCCTTTCATCCAAAGAGGTCAGAAAAGCGCCTGCCAAGAATGACAGGATAACTAAAATAAATGCTGTATTTTTCATATTTTATCTCCTATCCTGCGTTAGCAATGACATAAACGGCGTTACCCACACCAACCAGAGCCTCGCCGACAATTAATCCAGCAGCAATTGGTATGCCTTTTGATTCTGACCAAACTTTACCTTGGGTGCGATCAACGATTTCCCTTAATAAGGTACCTAAAGCATAGGTCAAAACGATGTTAAACGGCAGATAAAAACCCAGACCCACAGTTATACCAAGACCTGTTTGTAACAACGATAATAAGCCACCTAGCACAGCCCCTGCGATGTATTTTTCGGTAGGCACATCACCACCGGTAATGCCTTCAACCATAGATGCCAAGGCTTGGCCTTGCGGAGCAGGAAACTCATCGCCACCTAAACCAAAAGCCTTATCAAGGGTAAATATCAAGACGATGACCACGATGGGCCCTAACCACGCACCAAAGAACTGGCCCAGTTGTTGTTTCCTGGGTGTCGCACCCACTAAATAACCCGTTTTCATGTCCAGCATCAAATCAGTCGCTTGACTCATTGCTACACAGGTTGCTGCACCGACAGTCACAGCTGCTACAACAGCAGAAGCCGTACTCATGCCACCAAAAGTTTGGGTGACCATAATCAATAGAGTCACCGCAATCAAGGTCATACCTGACAAGGGCGACCAGTTAGTCCTTCCGATGGCTTCAGATAAAATGATACCTGCCATCCAAATCCATAAAGTGCCCAAAACACCCATCATCAGACCCCGCACGAGACCCACTTCCTTGGTTGAAGTCACG
>CALLLZ010000199.1 GCA_938008005.1 uncultured Marinicella sp.
TCGTTGAGTAATTAATCTGCAGTACTTATAGTATTTGTAGTTAAAATAAATTGCTCATGGTTGTAAAAGCCGTAATTTGTTACTGACCAAACTAAGATGTCAATAATCTGATCTCAGCGATGTTTAATTAGCATTCAAACCACAAAACAATAATACCACCACATTTTCTATATGTTTTGTCACACAGATGCAATTATTTTTGTAAAAAAGGTACAATGTATATTGTAATCCGAGGCGCGATTAGGAAAAAACTGTAAAAAGTTCTGTATTTATAGTTATCAACCATTACTGGAAGTTAAAAATTACTGAACCAACTACAAGCACGTTAAGGATTCAATCAATGATTTGTACTATGGAGATAGTACGATGAATTTCTAAGTTGTGTATTCAATAATTTAATAACTATTAGGAGAAAACTATGTTAAAAAAAATAGATGTATTTACATTTGTCTTCATTTCAATTTTGGGCCTGTTAATTATTTCTGAAGACTCTAGGGCTTTTGATTTTGAGTATAGGTTTTATGACTCAGATCATGGGTGGTGCGAATTTGTAGGGTATGTAAATCAAAATTTTGTTTATTTTTGTGATGATATGACAACTATATTAATTGAAGACGGCCCAGGCCAAGGTGGTGGTGATGAAGGTGATGATGACTGTGTATTTTGTAATGATTGAGTTGTAGAAGCTAAAGTTGGCCTGATATTCATCTGTTTTCTTAATAACTGTTTGTATGTCAGGTCAAGTTTTATCAATATAATCATTTAACCAAGTTTTGACAGCTTGAAAAGGTTGTTGTTCTAAAATACCAAAATGAGGCAATGACCTGACTTTTAAGCGAGTAAAAATGGGCGTATGAATCCCGCAAAGATATTTGGCTGTATTATTTGCGGTCATAGAATTACCTATAGCCAGTTTGAATTCATGAGTCAATGATTCAAAATCCATCGATGATAAAGAAGAGTGCTTTTGTTGGCTTTGGAAACTGACTGCCCCGTTTTGACAAACAGAACAATGACCGCATCGCTCAGGTGCTTGTTGATCGCCAAAATACATGGCCAATTGCCTACTAATACAATGACCAGATTCAAACAAAGCAATCATATTGTGAATGCGTTTAATTTCAGTTTCTTCCTTATTTAAAAATAACTGATACATTTTTTTACTCAGTGTACCTTCATCAAAATCGTTGTCAGTGACATCAAAGCGTTCAACAGCCAGCTTAGCCTGTAGGTCAAGATGACCTTGGTCGTCTAGCCATTCTAATGCTGTCAGAATGCGGTCACGGTCACTATTGTAGTTATCCATAATGGCTTGGATGTCAACGTAGGTCCAGGTCTTTTTAACCACACATTGATCGAAGAGGGCTTGGATGAAAGATCGGCGCTCACCCTTGAATAAATTGATGATTTTTTGAGTGTTTTGGATGCTTTTGAAAGCATATTCTTCAAAGTAAGTGAATTTGGGTGTGATGATGCCTTCAAGTTCAAGATAAACCAATAAAGTTTTTAGTGGTAAAGGCCGAATATTCAATTCATTAGAGAGACTTGTTAGTTTAGTTTCCCAGTAGCTTTCATGACTGTTTTGACTTTGACAGTGTTTGATTTGTTCTAATAATTGTTTGATGACAGGTAATTCTGGTGTGTCGCCATAAACAAAATTTTCTTGAACTTGAAGACTGCCATTGTTAGCCAGTATTTCACAGGTTGCGGTTTTACCGTCTCTACCGGAACGGCCAATTTCTTGGGCATAGTTTTCAATTGACTTGGGTAAGTCATAATGAATGACTCGCCTGACATCGGTTTTATCTATACCCATGCCAAATGCAATGGTGGCGACAATGCAAGAGATTTCACCTTGCATGAACTGATTTTGAATTTGTTCGCGAACCTCTGGCTTCATGCCTGCATGATAATGTTGTACATTAAGGTTGTTTTGGTTCAGGTAAGCAGCTACGGTCTCGGCAGTTTTTTGCAAGGTGACATAAATTATGGTTGGAGCATGCGGGGTGTTCTGCAGTGATTGATGAAGTTCAACCAATCGATTTGTCACGTCAGTTGGTTTCATGATTAACTTTAGGTTGCTGCGATAAAATCCAGTGATAACAACATCCTCTGTACTGATGTTAAATTTTTTTTTCATGTCAGTAATCACTTGAGGTGTGGCAGTTGCGGTCAGTAAAAGGCATTGGCCGATATTGAATTCTTTTTGATACTGTGGCAGTTTTAAATAGTCAGGCCTGAAATTATGTCCCCATTCTGAGATGCAATGCGCTTCATCAACCACCATCATACTGATTTGCATTTGTTTCAACTGGGCACGAAAACGTTCATTCTTGAAACGTTCTACCGATATCATCAAAATCTTCAGCTCACCACTTTTGGCTTGTTGTAATACTTGATTGTATTCACTTCGATCCAATGAGGAATCTAATCGCGCCGCTTTGATATTGTGTTTCAATAAAAAGTCCAACTGATCTTTCATCAATGACAGCAAAGGTGAAACAACTAAAGTTAGGGCAGGTAGTTGAATCGCTGGTAATTGATAAGAGAGTGATTTACCTGAACCAGTCGGAAATATCGCACTGGCAGACTTGCCACTCAATACTTTTTCAATCACTTCTTGTTGGCCTAATTTGAACGACTCAAAGCCAAAGTTCCTTTTTAATAGTTGTAATGATTCCATGTTTCGTTTTTTTAAATGGTTAAATTATTGATTGCTATTGTGCACTGGTGAAAAGAGAATTGCAGCCCATATTTTCTGATGATTTGTCTATACACTAGATTAGCTTTTGAAATTAGAATGGATCCCCGGGTCTTAATCCATTTAATTAATAAATATGAAGTTTTAAATATTGACCATTGTTAAATAATTTACACAATACTTAATGCTCGCCCGAGGATGACGTGCAGTATGGCTTTGAATATATTCGAATTCCGTCATCCTCGGGCGCATTCTCAGTATTTTTGTACTAACCAATCTGTTTTTACTTCAAAATAATACGATATTATTGATATGAAATAGACCCGGGGATCCATTGTGATGAACATGAATTTCGCTAAGTTATGTAACATAAAACATAAAATTAAACACAATAAGCCTTGTGCTAAGATACTTTTTCTGAGTCTTTTGATTGACTCGAATTAAATCGTTAATGAGGTAACTATGGGCAAGTTAAGAATAGAGTTTAAAAAGGATTACTTGGCAACACCCATCTCGTATTGGGTACACAAGGAACTAGATGGTGAAAATTGGCAAAATGCTTCAAAATATGATCCACCTTTACCTTGTGCTATTCCAAACAAAGGCTTTCCCTTACTGATCATAGAAGCTCAAAGCATTGAGTTACAATTTGCTTCCCTTCCAGAAATAGAGCAATTTTTAGCTGTTATTTCTCAAAAAAACATGCCTACTACCAACCAACTTTCAAGAGCAAGGGGGTTAACCTATGGCTCCAACCGTCATTGGCTTAGCCGCCTGCCAAAAAAACTAAAGCCTTGGAGCAAGCGAGAAAAACTTATTCCGCTGATTCAAAAAGGCATGTCTGAATTTATAACTGCTTGTACCAATGAATCCGTTAACAATATGTAATAAATATTTTCCTCGAACTCAGTAAATTGCCCTCTTGTTCCCAAGCTCCAGCTTGGTAATGCATAGAGGTTTCAAAATTGAGTATCAACCTTAATCATTCCACATTGACCGTTGTAATTCAGAGCGCTGCTATAACGCCAGTGTTCAGCTAATTCAACTTACCCTCTTTTAACTGGGTTTTGGTGAATGTAATCTAGTTTTTGTCGCATCATTTCATTATTTTGAATCAGTTTGGGTGCATATCCTTCTTGCCAAATTTGAAAATTAGTATGGCTCTTATGCGCTTTTTTATAAAATTTAAATTGATCTAACAATGTATTCAAGCCATTTATTTTGAGAAATTGAATGATATTTTAAGCCGTGTAGCTTTTGAACTTTTGTATGGTTTTCGGTAGGTCTTCACTGCTTAAAATCAAGTGCAAGTGGTTTTCTAAAATAACAAACCCGTATAACTTCAATCCATCTGAGTCTTTTAAGTGATTTAAACAGTCAATAATGATTTGTACACTATTGGGCCGAGTGAAAAATGGCAGCCAATGAAGTACAGTGCAAGTAATGAAATGCGGTTGTTTGACTTCAACTATTTTGTATCTTGCTCTGCACATTGATCTTCCTTGAATCTTATATTTCTATGCATTACCAAGCTGGAGCTTGGGAACGAGATTTGAGGTGATTTTGACAGTTTAGCCAAACTTTGACAGTGGCAAAATTCTGATAAGTATGTAAGAAATTCTATGTAATTGACTGTTTATTTATCTCCTTTTATTGCTCTTTGTCTAATATATGTTGATAGATTCTTCATCATATAAACGTGCCTATGCGTTACCAAGCAGGAGCTAGGGAACGAGAATCTTGGTTGAGTTCCATCAATGTATCCTTCAACTCAAAAAACCGCTTCCTTAATCCGCTCAATTTCATCTCGTAAATCAGCTGCTTTTTCAAATTCAAGATCAGCGGCGTGTTGTTTCATTTGTTTCTCAAGCTTCTTCAGTAAAGTACCGAGTTCTTTGGCTTTTTTGCCGGCATAGGGTGTTTGACCTTCGGCCACTTTGACCAACTGTTTGGCGTCGTTTTGTTCATAGGCGTCTTGGAGATCGTGGATTTTTCGGACCACAGATTTAGGCGTGATGCCGTGTTTGGTGTTGTGGTCGATTTGGGTTTGGCGACGGCGTTCCGTTTCACC
>CALLLZ010000200.1 GCA_938008005.1 uncultured Marinicella sp.
TTTGCCGCCTGTTAGTAAACGTTTTTTATTGGCTGAAGCAGGGGTTGATGTTGGTGATAAATTAACCGAAAAATTAGTTAATAAATTTAAGTCTTCGGTACCTATGAATGTGGCAGTAGAGGTATTGAAAGCCAAACTTAAAGTCATCAAAAAATTGTTACAAACGGCCGAAGGTATGATGCAATCTGAATTGCCAAAGATAAAACAAAATGCGCAAAATCAAATCAATGAAAACTTAAATCAAGAAATCAGTCGATTGAAGCAATTAGCCAGTCACAACGGACAAGTTCGCGATGAGGAGGTCAGTTATCTTGAAAACCAATTGACAGGGGCGTTAAAAGCCATTGATCAAACCCAACCACAGTTGGATTCTGTTCGAGTTTTAGTTACCATGTGACTTTAATTTGTGATGATTTAGTATGTCAGATTATCAAAAAATCATAGAACACATTCACGATGATTTGCTGCGGCGTAAAAGTTACGGCGAGGTGGCATCATATATACCTGAATTGGCTCATGTTGATGCAGAAAAATTGGGTGTTTCTTTAGCCACTGTAAATGGTGATTATTTTGGCGTTGGTGATTGGCAAGATCAATTTTCTATACAAAGTATCGTTAAAGTTCTGTTGTTAAGTATGGCTTATACCAAGTTAGGAGGGCAATTATGGCAACGAGTGGGAGTAGAACCATCGGGCACCCCTTTTAATTCACTGGGTACTTTGGAACACGATAAAGGCATTCCCAGAAACCCTTTTTCAAATGCAGGTGCGCTGGTTATCAGTGATATCTTACTTGATCTTTATGATGATCCCAGACAAGCCATGCTGGATCTGCTGAAGAATATTACAGGTGATAAGTCTATTGGTTTTGATCCAATTATAGCGGCTTCTGAAAAAGCACATGGATATCGCAATGTGGCATTGGTTAATTTTTTAAAATCTTTGGGTAACATCAACAATGACGAAGAGGTTGTTTTTAATTTATACCTAGACTGTTGTTCAATTTCAATGAACTGCCTACAATTGGCTCGAACATTCATGTTATTTGCTAATCATGGTCAAACTTTAGATGGTAAAACTCATTTATTGAATCCAAGCCAAACCAAACGCATGAATGCCATTATGTTGACTTGTGGTTTTTATGATGAAGCGGGTGATTTTGCCTATAAAGTCGGTTTACCAGGAAAAAGCGGTGTTGGAGGTGGGATCGTTGCGGTTTTACCACAACATTTTAGCGTCGCTGTTTGGAGTCCGAGGTTAAATGAAAAAGGTAACTCATACCGTGGTTTGAAGTTTTTAGAGCAATTCACGACAGAAACAGAACAATCAATTTTTTAATGTAAAGCATTGTATTTCTGGCTTAACTTGTTTGTCTGTTGTTGTTTTGGTTAGAATGATCCAATGAAAGATTCCATTCTGTATCGAACTGACTTGATTGAAATTGCTACTTTTACTGTGAATCCTCAAGAGCCTGAATTCATCGAGACTGGGTTTGCAAGTGCGCCAATCATCGTTTTTCCTAAAAATAGTATCTGGATTCAACATGCTGGATCAGACCCATTTGTGGCTGACCCTACGTTGGTTAATTTTTATAATCAAGGGCAGGCTTATAAGCGTTTTGCGATTCATCAGAGTGGGGATTTTTGTCATTGGTTTAGAGTTTCTGATGATTTGTTATCAGAAGTGGTCGCTAAAGACAAAGACCATTTCAATATCGAAAACATGCTTTGTCCAGCTGCGATTTTTATTAAACATTTAGAGGTTTTAAAACTGACCTCATTAAACAATGATGTCTTGTGTTTAAGCTTGGAAATTGAAGAACAGGTATTGGGAATATTCCATGAACTGTTGATTCAATCAGCTGTGCATGATCGATTGTATAACCTGCAACATCATAGACACAAAGCTCTGGTGGAACGTGTAAAGGAATCATTACATGACGATTTAAGTGTTAACTATTCTTTGCAAGAGTTGTCGGCTTTACACAACACATCTCCATATCATTTGTCACGGGTATTTAAAACCATCAGTGGCCAAGGCATCAGTCAGTATCGGAAACAGCAAAGATTGCGCTCATTAACTTTGGAGTTAGAAAAAGATGATGTAGCACTGACTGATCTTGCTTTTGATTTTGGTTTCTCCAGTCACAGTCATATGTCAGCCAGTTTTAAACAGGTATTTGGCCAGACACCCAGTGATTATCAAAAGCAACTTTATTTACCGTAAACGATTAACCGCAAATATTAAATCAATCAGTTTGACCTTGAGTTTAAGCAATTTTTTGATAGCGCAATGGATTCATTATTAAGATAATTAATAAAGGTGTCCGATAATCAATGAGGAGTTCAAAAATGAAAAGTAGGTCAGTCATTTGGGTCATATTAGCTGGTTTAATGTGTTTTTCAGGTCACGCTAAAGTGACTGTGTTATCTGAACAGCTTGAAAACAGTGATATGAAGAAACTGTTGGGTCATTGGAAAATCAAAGACAGTTCAAAAGATGCTCAGGGGCAATGGCAAGAAGGTCAAGGCGCATCATGGCACTTTTATCCGATTCTGAACGGACATGCTGTTCAAGATGATTGGATATCTCCTGGACTGGATGACGTTGAGCCAGAAACGGGTCGTCAATATGGCACAAATATCAGAATTTTTAACCCCAAAGAAAACCGATGGGAAATGGCTTGGGCCTCTATTTCTGGTAAAAAGGTCGACACTTTTATGGCTCAAGAGGTTGATAATAAAATCATTATGACAGGTTTGTATAATGGGCGTTCTTCCAAGATTACATTTTTTAATATACAAGCCAAAAGCTTTGACTGGAAACTAGAGTATCAGCAGGCAGAAAACAATGTATGGCTCGAAGTTTATCGCATCAGTGCGACCAGAGTACCTAGCAAAAAATGACTACAGCGTTTTAATGGTACCTGCTGGTAAGTAGCCACCCACAGCTTGGATGGGACTTAAAGTACTTGGGTCAGTGATCCAAGCCACCAAAGCAAACTGTTCCGGTTGGTGGCGAACGATCAGTGGTAAATCTAAGTTAACAGACGCTTGACCGGTGGTGTTCTGATGGTTAAGCACGACAAAGTCATGTGGTAATTTACGACCTGCATTTTCACCTGCTTTAACTCCAGTAGTTAGGCCAATACCCACAATGGCCAAATTATAGTTCAGTTTTGACTGGGCTGATGGGAATTGAATATTGACTTGATGCCGGTCAATGGAGACTGTCAGTTCTCCTGGTGTTTTGTCAGTTTCTGGCAACGAGCGCCAAGCTTTAAAGAAACCAGCCCACTCTTTACCATTGACCACAAAGCCAGGGGTATAGACTGAGCTTAAATTACCCTGTAGTTTATGTTTTCTTTGACGGTTTGAGAATTCTGCTGAGGCAAAGACATCTTTCCAGCCCAAATAATCCCAGTAATCGACGTGAAATGCCAAGGGTATGTATTTGGTCCAAAGCTCATTTGAGTTAGTGAATTGACCTAAAAATTCATCAGCAGGAGGGCAAGAGCTACAACCTTCGGAGGTATAAAGTTCAATCAGTGAATTCTGTGACTCTCCACTACTGAATGACAGGGTTTCAGCACCTACTTGGTTAATGAAGCTGGTGACTAAGCTCAAAAAGAAAATGTTTCTCATCATAACAATACTCATGTGTAACTTAGAATTGACCAGTAAGCTCCACTTATCTTACAAGCAATGTGGCTGGATGGGATATAAAAGGAAAGTAGTTAAGGAATCTCTGATAAATACAGCAGAGATATTTTCTATTTATCAGAGGTTCCTTAAGGTATATTACATTTAAGCTTCTTATTGCAGCTAATAAACAGCTGATATTTTTAGCCAATGATTTTAAACACTTATTTAATCAATCTAGAAACTGTGGTGCTGCCTAGTTGATTTAATTGCGATGTGTGTTGTTGATATAAAACAAGGCTCTTTTCTTTAATCAGAGAAGTGCTTACAGTATCCCATTTATTTTTTTTATCTACATAGTTTGTTTTAAAAATCAAATTTGAT
>CALLLZ010000201.1 GCA_938008005.1 uncultured Marinicella sp.
ATTCTAAAGCAGCCAATGAGCTGCGAGAATGCATCGAAAAATCGAGTAAAACCAACGCCAATACACTTTTTGTCGGCGACAGTGGGACTGGTAAATTAACCATGGCATTGTGGTTACATAAATTGCGGCACCAAGATCAACAAGCCGTGGTTATCATTGATAGTCTGACCTTAACCGACAGCAATATTGACCAAGTATTGGAATTGAATTACCAGCAGCTCAAACAACAAGCCAGTAGCGGTTCAATCATTCTGACCAACATTGATTGTCTGACTTCAAATTTACAGAATAAAGTATTGATTCACCTTAAAAAATGGCAAAAACCACTACAAAATAATGTATTTCAATTACTTTCAACCACTCAACAAGGCCTTAAAAGTATGGTCAGCAATGGTGAATTTGATCGTGATTTATACGAGTTTGTTGCGGAATTTACGGTGCCAGTTTGTGCTTTGATTGATCGTGCTGAAGATGTACCCGAATTACTCAATTTTTACACCAACTATCTTCCTGATCAAGAACAAACACCTTATCGGAAAATGTCGTTCGCGGCTCAAAATCATTTGCGCAATTATTCTTGGCCGGGTAATTTACGCGAACTGAAAAACCTGGTCAGGCAATTACAACTTCAACCAGGAGATGCTGAAATTCAATTGGATGAAGTCACCGATTGGCTATTACAAGCTCAACAAGCGCAGTCCAATTCATCACAAAGTACTCGTTATGATCTGGAATTACGTGAAGCCAGAGAAGAGTTTGAACGGGATTACTTCTTGCATCATTTACATCAAACTGAAGGAAAAGTAGGTGATGTGGCTAAAATTTCTGGTATGGAACGTACCAATTTATATCGCAAGCTCAGGGCTTTAAACATTAACTTCAAGAACATGGATAAATCATGAAGATCATCATTCTGGGGGCAGGTCAAGTCGGTTCATCTATTGCTGAGCACTTGGCGCATGAAAACAACGATATCACAGTCGTTGATACTGATTTAGAACGTTTGAATGATATGCAAAACAAATTCGATATCAGTACAGTTCATGGTCATGCATCGCATCCTTCGGTGTTAATAAGGGCAGGTGCCAATGATGCAGATATGGTGGTAGCCTTGACCAACTCTGATGAAGTCAATATGGTGGCTTGTCAGGTTTGTTACAGTATATTTAATACGCCCACCAAAATAGCCCGTATTCGAGAAGCTGAATATGCCTCGCATCCGGAAATGTTTGAGCATGAACATGTGCCGATTGATTTCCATATATCACCAGAACAACTGGTTACTCGACATATCAAAGGTTTGATTGAATATTCAGGTGCCATGCAAGTGATGGATTTTGCGCAAGGTTTAGCTCAATTGGTTACCATCAAAGTCAGAAAAGTGGGTCCATTGGTTGACCAACAATTGCGGGAGTTCAACAACCTACTTCCCGAAGGTGTAGATGCCCGTGTGGCAGCGATTTTTCGTGATAATAAATCGGTTTTTCCTGATGGTGATACAGTACTCAAAGCCAATGACATGGTCTTTATGTTAGCGGCCAGGAAGCACATCAGTAAAATCATGGACTCTTGGCACAAGACAGATAAAAGTAGTTATAAAATAATCATAGCAGGTGGCGGCAATATTGGCTTCAATTTAGCCAAAGCCCTTGAGCGTGAACACTCAGTTAAAATCATTGAGTACAATAAAGTTCGCTCCAGATTCATTGCTGAAGAGTTAACCAAAGCTTTGGTTATACGTGGTGATTGTACTTCCGAAGAATTATTGAATGAAGAAAACATCAACCACACCGATATCTTCTGTGCTTTGACCAATGACGACCAAGCAAATTTATTATCAGCTTTGATGGCCAAGAAAATGGGTGCCAAGAAAGTACTGACATTGATCAATAAACAGAACTATGCACAGTTGATTGAAAAAGACACCATCGATATCGCCATTTCACCACAACACATTACTATGGGTGGTATCTTGGCTCATGTGCGAGGCGATTACACCGCACGAGTTCATTCTTTACGATCTGGTGCAGCAGAAGCCATCGAAGTAGAGGTCACTGGTGACTCGTCATCATCTAAAGTGGTGGGTAAAATGATTCAAGACATTAACTTACCACCTGGCTGTAACATTGGTGGTTTGATTCGACAAGAACAGGTCATCATGGCACATCGCAATGTGGTGATTGAGAACGAAGATCATTTGATCATGTTTGTCACCGATAAACGTAACATCAATGACCTCAAACGCCTATTTGAAGTGGATGCTTCTTTCTTGTGATGCCCTGTGAGCTTTAGTTATATGAACCTAACATGATGAAAATACTGCCATGAATCCTCGCTTGATTGCTAAAATAATTGGTCTGTTGTTATTGGTTTCCAGTTTCATGATGCTGCCGCCTGCATTGGTCGGTTACATTTATCAAGATGGTGATATTTGGCCATTTTTGGAAGGTTTTGTAACCCTGGCAATGATTGGTGCCATCCCTTTTTACATGTATCGCAATATTGATGCAGAACTTAAAATTCGCAGTGGGTTTTTGGTGGTTGGGGCATCTTGGCTGATCGTTGGTTTAGCCGGCTCTTTACCTTTGTATCTATCCAGTAACTTAAATCTTTCTATAACCGATGCGATTTTCGAATCAATTTCTGGTTTAACCACCACTGGTGCCACCATCCTCACTAATATTGATGAACTGCCTCACTCGATTAAATACTACCGCCAACAGTTACAATGGTTCGGTGGCATGGGTATCATCGTTTTAGCAGTCGCTGTTTTACCGATGTTGCGTATTGGTGGTATGCAAATTTTCAGGGCCGAAACTCCAGGGCCAATGAAAGACCAAAAACTCACGCCTAGAATAACCGAAACAGCCAAAGCATTGTGGTATATTTACTTAGGCATAACTGTGATGTGTTGTTTAAGTTATTACATGGCTGGCATGGATATGTTTGATGCCATATGTCATGCCTTCTCAACCATCTCGATCGGTGGCTTTTCTACTTATGATAATTCCATGGGTCATTTCAATAATTCATTGATTGAAATGATAGCGGTTATATTTATGTTGATCGCAGGCATTAATTTCGCCTCACATTTTCTGGCCTGGAAATCAGCCTCAATTAAAACCTATTTAGTCGATACAGAAGTAAAAGTGTTCATTGGCTTCATGGCCATAGCTTCTGCGATCACATCATTTCAGCTCTATACCAATGGTGTTTCTAGCTCCTTATATGAATCAATCAGACAGGGTACCTTCCAAGCCGTCTCTGTAGGTACCACCACTGGTTTCACCACCGAACCATTTTACCTCTGGCCGGGCGCATTACCATTATTGTTGATCTTATTCAGTGTGATTGGAGGGTGTGCTGGGTCAACTGCAGGTGGGTTTAAAGTGATTCGTATGATTTTGCTTTTTAAGATGAGTATGCGTGAACTGTATCGTCTGATTCACCCCTATGGTACTTATTTGGTTAAGATCAATGGCAAACCAGTTAACAATCGAGTATTGGATTCTGTCTCAGCTTTCTTTGTGCAATTTTTATTTTTATGGTGTGTCTTCACCTTGTTATTGGCTGGCTTCGGAGAGAATGTAACCACTGCTTTCTCAGCCTCATTAGCCTGTCTTACCAACTTAGGCCCTGCTTTGGGTGATGCAGGTGCCCATTACGCCAATGTATCTGATGGGGCCAAAACCGTGCTTTCAATCGCCATGATATTTGGTCGTCTTGAACTATTCACCTTGTTCATTTTACTCATTCCAGCTTATTGGGAGTTTTAATCCTCTAGTCGTCACAGGCATTTGACCTAAAGTCCCTACCATAGGCGATAAACTCGATGACCTGTGAATGTAAGTGAACTTGAAGAACGGTTATGTAAAAGGTGGCTGAGCAACGTATACCGCTGGCTGAGCGGAGCCGAAGCCTCTTAACTCAACCACCTGTGCGAGCAAACACAACGCCAATCACTTCCTTAACGCCTGCTTTAAGCAAGCATTTTGAAACTGAGCGCATGGTCTGGCCGGTGGTCATCACATCATCCAATACAATCACAGTATTGACATCAATTTCACCATTCACAGCAAAAGCAGCTCGGACATTGGCGCTGCGTTGTTTTTCATGCAGCTCTGCTTGCATGGCAGTGTGTTTTGTTCTGATTAAGACTTCTGAAAACAACCTTCGATTTTGTTTTTTGGAAATTATTCTGGCAATCTCATAGGCTTGGTTATAACCACGAGATTTCAGTCTTTTGGGGTGTAATGGCATCGGTATGATGGGAGTTTGGTTATCAATAGAATTCAATGGACCAAGCAAGGCTTCCGCCATAATTCTGGCACGATCCATGCGAGCGCCAAATTTAAGCTGTTGTACCCACAGGCTTACTGGTGGCTCATAAACAGCAGCGCAAATGGTTTTTATAAAACTGGGAGGATCACTGCGGCATTCACCACAGATACCGTTGGATTGATTCAGCGGCTTGGCACAAATAACACATGGGTTTACGGGTTCTTGAATCAGCGATTGACAGCCGTTACATAAGGCATTTTCAGCATGTACTTGACAAACGGCGCAGCGCTTCACTGTAGAAAAAGTATGTACCTATTCACCGATCATCTCAGCGGCTTCTTCCAAATCAACACTGACCAATCGAGAACAACCAGGCTCACGCATGGTCACACCCATCAATTGGTTGGCAATTTCCATGGTTACTTTATTGTGTGAAACAAACAAGAACTGAACTTTCTCAGACATTTCTTTTACCATGGCTGAAAAACGACTGACATTGGCATCATCTAATGGTGCATCAACTTCGTCCAACATACAAAAAGGGGCGGGGTTTAAGTTAAAGATAGCAAACACCAAAGACACTGCGGTGAGTGCTTTTTCTCCACCTGATAGCAGTTGAATGCTAGAGACCCGCTTACCTGGTGGTCTGGCCATGATTGATACGCCGGTTGTTAACAGGTCATTACCAGTGAGTTCTAAGTAGGCATGGCCACCACCGAATAACCGTGGAAACAGCTTCTTGATATTGGTGTTAACTGCTTCAAATGTTTCTTTGAATAAGGTTCGGGTGTCTTTATCAATTTTGGCAATGGCTTGTTCTAAGGTTTCTAGCGCTTTTTCCAAGTCTTCATTCTGTTCATCCAAATACTGTTTACGCTTAGACTCTTCTTCAAACTCTTCTATGGCAGCCAGATTCACAGGTTCTAAACGCACAATGTTGCGATGTAACTTTTCAGTTCTTTGGTCTTTTTGTTCAATCAACGCGGGCAGGCTTTCAAGGGTGATCTCACCCAATGACTTTAATAATTCGGAGGCATCATGACCTTGGTCAACCAACTGTTCTGAAAAACCATTCGCTCTGAGTTCATTAGACTGAAATGCCAGTTTTGCAGCTTCTAGTTTATTGCGCGCCTCATCAATATGGCTTTGATGCTGATGTCGAAGCCGTTCGAGTTCATCCAGTTTTGATTGTGAAATGGTGACTTGTTGGCGCATGGCATCGCGATCTTTTTCAGTACCTAAACGCTGACTGATCAAACCATCCAAAGATTGCTTTTTACCTTCAATGGGGTCCATGTCTTCGGTCAGTTGTTTAAGCAGGTCGTCTCGTCTGGTTACCAAGTCTTTAACAGCTTGTTCGGTTCTTTCAATATTTTGTTGTAATGACTCTATTTTATTGCCGGTTGCTGATAAACCCATTTTATGCTGATAGTATTGGTTAGAAGTATCAGTGAGCTGGGCTTTGGTTTGATGGTACTGTTGTTGAAAAGTTTGTTGTTGGTCGAGTAATTTTATTTTTAACTCTTCAAACTTGGCCAATTCATTCATCGCCGTTTCAAGCGTTGTGCGTGAACTTTTGACTTGTTTTTCATCCTCAGCCATCTGTTTTTGAATTTGTGCCGTTTCAGCGGCTTTTTCCTGACTTTGTTGTTGCTCGCGAACAATCAACTGCTGTTTATTAACCACCAGACCATTGAGCTCTGACAGTTTGCGGTGCGACATATTGACATCAAGTTGTAACTGTTCAACACCCGTGGCTAAAGACACTCGTTCGGTTTTGATGTTTTCCGATTCTTCTTGTAAAGTAGTTAGCTGAACTTCATGGGTGTCTATTTGTTTTTCTAGTTTTTTTAATTCTTTTTGGCGCAACAAAAAACCTTCGGCTTGTTCACCTCGGTTGATGTGCACCCAGTTTTGTCCAAACCATTCACCTTGTTGGGTCACCACTGACTCACCAGCCGCGATTTTATTGGTCAATGCTTTAGCGGCTTCAACATCTGCGCAGATTTTAATTTGATTAAACCATTCTAGTACTGCATCTGGCGCTTTAACACATTCTGCCAAAGTACCCGGTTGGGCTTTGATGCCCCCTTGATTTGAATGAACCATGGTCATGCCGCCAAATAACCAACCTGAGGTCACATCATATATATCTTGGTTATTGGTTACCCATGCTTGTAGCCGTTGTTGTAAAACGGTTTCGACAGCCGTCTCCCAGCCAGAATCAACTTCAATCAATTCAGCCAATCGTTGATGACTTAACTGACTGTTGTCTTTGATCCATTTTTGTAACTCATTGTTATCTTGGGCTTGGGCGGCTTGTTGTAAGGTAATCAGTGAACCACGACGCCCTTTGGCTTGGTGTAACTGTTGTTGTAGTTCATCAATTTGGTTACGCAGTTGACTGCTGCGTTCAGCACTTAAAGTCACTTGATCTTTTTGCTCTAACAGCGCGCTTTCAAGTGTTTCGTGTTTGGCTTGTTGGGTTTCAACCTGTTCAGCTATGGTTTCCAATTCTTGCTGTAGCTTGTCCACCAATTCATTGTTATCACCTGGCTCTACCGACTTAAGCCGATCAGCTTGGCGCATCATATGAGACTCCAAAGATGTGATGCGGGTTTTTTCTACATCGATCGTACGGTTGTGTTCCGCCAGTAAGGTATTGTTCTGTTCCCATTCTGCGCGCCATTGTTCTTGTTGTTCTTCGCTGGCTTGATTCAGTTCTTGGGCTTGTTCTAACTGCAGAGACAGTTCTTCTTCTTTGGGTTTAGCTGTGGCGTAAAGGTCTTGTTGTTCTTTTAGTTCTTTTTGATCAAGCTCTAAGCGCGTTTGTGAATGGTTGAGATTGGTTTCGGTGTTACTTAAATCCTTTTGGTGCCTTTCGGACATGGACTTCGAATGTGCTATGGCTTGTTCGATTTTACCAATTTCAGCATTGACCTTATACAGCTGTTCTTGAAGCTTATTATTTTCATCAGTCAAAGTTTGATGTGCTGCGCGGTGCTGTTCAATGTTTTTCTCGCCATCGGTTTGTCCGGCTTTGGCTTTTTCAACGGCTGTTTGCAATTGATTAACTTCAATTTGGCCTTGTTCTGCTTGGGTATTCCATTGCTGCCATCTGAGTGCCAATACTTCGGCTTTTATCAGTTTGAACTGATCTTTAAGCAGGGTATATTTTTCTGCGTTCTTAGCTTGTCGTTGTAAGTGCTGAATATGCTTACCCACTTCGGTACGCAAATCATCCAAACGCTCTAAGTTCTCTTTGGTTCGCTTGATGCGACGTTCTGTTTCACGTCTTCGTTCACGGTATTTTGAAACCCCGGCTGCTTCTTCAATGTATCCTCGTAAATCCTCAGGCTTAGATTCAACAATATTGGAAATCATGCCTTGTTCAATAATAGAATAACTTCTGGGGCCTAAACCGGTACCTAAAAACAGATCAACAATGTCTTTTTTGCGACATTTACTGCCATTTAAATAATAGAAAGACTGTGAATCGCGGTTGACTTGGCGTTTAACTGATATTTCATTGTAGTTGGCGTATTCGCCTGTAATTTGACCATCAGAATTATCAAAAACAAGTTCAACGGTGGCTAAACTGACCGGTTTTCTGGTTGATGAGCCTGAAAAGATCACATCTGTCATCGATGCACCACGCAGCATTTTGGCCGATGTTTCACCCATCACCCATCGAACAGCATCAATGATGTTGGATTTACCACAACCATTGGGCCCAACCACACCAATCAGGTTACTGGGCATCAATACTTCGGTTGGATCAACAAATGATTTAAATCCGGCTATTTTTATCTTTGACAGTTTCATCTATGGCATATTTTACATGTACAGCTTATTTTGCTTGGTCTACTTTATTTTTCTTGAAAAGTCATCCATTATTGGGTATTGTTCCGCTCTTGATCAAAAGCGCCCTGAAATTAACAGAGAATATAACAGAGAGTAACATGTCCACACACCCAACAAAAGACCTTGAAACATTTGTTAACCCCAATCAGGAAAGGGATTATACCATCATTATCGATATTCCTGAATTCACTTGTCTGTGCCCTAAAACGGGCCAGCCAGATTTTGCTACCATCAAAATAGAATACCAACCAGATGAGAAGTGTGTGGAGCTTAAAGCTTTAAAACTTTATATGTGGACCTTCCGTGAACGGGGTGCATTCCATGAGGCTGTAACCAATGAAATCATTGATGACTTAATTGCAGCCACTGATCCAAAATGGATGAAAATCACCA
>CALLLZ010000202.1 GCA_938008005.1 uncultured Marinicella sp.
AAAAAATATTATTTACGTTAATACTTCGAAAAACTGGAACCATTTGCCGGCTTATATTTAAAACAGAGGTAAAGTAATGAAAAAATAGCAAACCATCGGTGCGACTGATGATAAATACCCTGATCAACACCCATCTATTAAACTATTCGTATTTATGCTAACATGATGTACTTTCCCATAAAACAAGCTTATATTATGAGAGTATTACTGTACCTTATGTGTTTTTGGATGACGGCGAGTTCTGCACAACAAAGCGATGATTCAGTGGATCAGTTTTGTGGCGTTAATCAACCAGCCAGTCAATTAGCCCACTTAATCATCAACCACCCAAGCCAAAATAGATCAACATTAAAGTGTGATGAATTGTTGATGTCAATCGCCCAACAAAGAGCTGAACAACTGGCAAACAATACTGCAGACCTAAATACCACACCCAACCAAATCTTAATTCAAGGTGGTTTTCGCATACCTAATTATTACCCAGTTATAGGCAACCAGGTTGAAGCTCAAGCCCGAGATATCAATCAAGCAGATCAAGTGATTAAATATTTCATTGAAAGTGGAAAACACCACGATCATGTATTTGGCAAAGGCGAATTCTTTGGCCTGCAGAGCCAATTAGGGGTTGGTTTTTTTAAGGCCAAAGATGCCACCCAACATGACCAGTGGGTGGTGCTGTCTTCCGCATCTTGGAAGTCGCCAAAAATCGTCTTTAAAGCACAAACTGTTGAAGCGCCTTTTAAAAAAGAAACTGAAAGCTGTGATAAAGACTGGAAAAAAATTAACGATAAACTACTCAAAGAAAAATGTCGCATTAAAGCCACAAGGGGGCATAAGAGCGCAGTCAACAAAATCCTTTCTTGGCATTAATTTATCACGATATTGCTGTTACAATGAGTCTCGATTAAACTTTTAAGTTGCCATGCGCGGACAACCTCCCCCAGAATCCAATCAACCTGAAAACTGGGGTGTATTGAAGAAACTCATTCCATATTTATCCGAATACAAAGCGCGCGTTTTATTGGCTTTGATATTTTTGGTGGGCGCTAAATTAGCCACCACAGGCTTGCCTTTTTTGATCAAGGGTATGGTTGATCAACTAGGCACAAATACCAATCAAACCAACCCTGAAAAATGGCTGTTGGCACCTGTGGCATTAGTTTTAGTATATGGCGTATTGCGTTTCGCCAATGTGTTATTCGGTGAAATACGTGATACTTTATTTGGTCGTGTAACTGAACGGGCTATGCGGCGCATTGCACATCAGGTATTTGTACACTTACATCAGTTAGACCTAGATTATCACTTGAACCGCAAGACTGGTGGTGTTTCAAGAGACATTGAACGGGGAGTCTCTGGAATCAGCTTTTTATTGCGGTTTATGGTATTCAGTATTTTACCCGCTCTGATTGAAATCCTACTGGTGGTTGGTATTTTATTGTTTCAATATGGTTGGACTTTTGGCTTAACCACTTTAATAGCCATTATCAGCTACATCACATTTTCTGTAAAAATTACCAATTGGCGCAAAGCATTTTTACGTGAAGCCAACACCGCAGACTCTGCCAGTAACAGTCGAGCCATAGACTCACTGTTAAATTATGAAACGGTTAAGTATTATACCAACGAATCCTATGAAGCCGATCGTTATGATGCCAACTTGAAACAATTAGAACAAGCCAAAAGAAAAAATCGTTTGTCATTGTTTGCTTTGAACGGTGGCCAGGCTTTGATCATCAGTATATCAATGACAGCGATGATGTTATTGGCCGTTTTGGGTGTTCAAAATGGTGACATGAGTGTCGGTGATTTTGTCTTGGTTAATGCCTTTATGATGCAATTATTCATACCACTGGGCTCTTTGGGGTTTGTCTATCGAGAAATCAAAACCTCAATGATTAACATCGAACAATTATTCAACATTTTAGACATTGAAGCCAAAGTTAAGGATAATAATGCCGAAAAATTAACCATTAAACAAGGTGATGTTGAGTTCAAACAAATCGAATTCAGTTACCGACCCGATCGCACCATTATTAAAGGCATCAGTTTTAAGGTTTCGGCTGGACAAACTTTAGCCGTGGTTGGTGCCAGTGGTTCAGGCAAATCAACTCTAGTTAAACTGCTGTTTAGATTCTATGACCCAACCGCAGGCGTCATTCAAATTGATGGCCAGAACATCAAACAAATCAGCCAACAGTCTTTAAGAAAAGCCATTGGCATAGTGCCACAAGACACGGTTTTATTCAATGATACAATTTGGGAGAATATCCGCTACGGCAGCCCCAAAGCCAGTGATGCAGCCGTTCAACAAGCCATATCAATGGCTTACTTGGATGATTTCATCGCAGCGCTTCCCGACGGTGCCAATACCCAGGTTGGTGAACGTGGCTTGAAGCTCTCAGGTGGAGAAAAACAACGAGTCGCCATCGCTCGTACCATTTTGAAGAAACCACCCATTATGGTTTTTGATGAGGCCACTTCATCTCTAGACAGCAAGTCTGAACAGATGATACTCAAAGCCATTGGCGAAGTAGCGAAAAACACCACCAATTTAGTCATCGCACACCGCTTATCAACCATTGTTCATGCCAGTCAAATTATTGTTTTAGAGCAAGGACGTATTATTGAACAAGGTTCGCATAATGATTTAATATTGGCTCAAGGGAATTATGCAAAATTATGGCATGCCCAACAGCATGAATCCAAATTGAAATCAAATATCAGTAATTAATTAGATTGTTTGATTCAAGTTTTTATGGAAGACATATTTTATCTACACAGCATATTGAACATAGCCTAAATGTAGTGTAGTGACGGGGCCAAAATACATAGTAATGAATGAAGCCAAATTGGATGATGCTGAGTAAAAGTAGGCTTTAATACGCTTAAATGGGGCTTCGATTCCGCTCAGCCAACGTCACCGCACACTGAGCGGAGCTGAAATGCGCTGTATATACTATGAAGATGTATATATGATAGATGTGAAAAATATTCAGTAGATTTTGCCTTAGATGAAGAGAAAATAATTTTTTATGTGCTGCTTTTGAGTTTTTTTTACAAAAACATGCAACCTCGTAAGATGCTGATCCTGTGTAACACCTCATGTCACCTAAATGCACCACGGGTTGTTTAATAACAAAACAATCATTTTTTGATGCACTTACTTATTAAAAAGTTCATTAAGAAAGTCCTGATCTATTCTTATTTCTCTGCTTTCCAGCTAATATCATTTAAAAAAATGCTTTTCTAAACGTTTTGCCTGCTTCAATAAAGGTTGTTCTATCCAAAGATAATGCATCACACTGTAAGTCATAACAACCAACAACACCAACCAAGAAAATAACCACAACCAACCACCTTCTCGGGCTAGATTAAAAACACCGAAATGAGCAACCATATATAAAATTGGCATGTGAGCAAGATACAAGCTGTATGAGGCACCACCAAATAGCTTCGAAAATCTTGGAAACCAACGCTTTCCTCTCAGTTCATACTCGATTGCTACAGCAACCAACAACACAGCAATAGAACCAAATAAAGCAACCCTTTGTGGCATGAAGTACCCTTGTGCCAAAAGGTGGGTGGGTAAAAGATAGGTTTGTTGATACCATAAAGTAAACCCGAAAACCACCAATGCCATTACAACAGCAGTTTTAACCTGAACCAACCTTCGGCGTTCAAAAAAGATTCCTAAGCCGCACCCCGCTAAGAACTGTAAACAAAAAGGTGAAACAAAAAAAGTATAAAATAAACTGGTGTGAGGAAACTGGGTCAACCCGTAAATGTCATTTTGAACAATTGCCATGATTTGAACACACACAATCAATAAGGCAAATCCCAATAATAACTTGGGTATCAATCGCCTAGGAAAAAACAATAAACAAGCAAAAAAAACATAAAAGTATAACTCGTAAATCAATGTCCAAGTCACCTGTATTAAAAGTTGAGGCAAACTGAAATTAGTTAAAAATGCAGACCCAAGTAAATCTATACCAACTAAGCGACTAGGCTCTAATATTAAATAAATCAGCCAAGCCATAATAAAATATGGCCAATAACCCAAATAAATCCTCGCAGCTCTGTTGTATATAAATTGTGCAGGTTTTTTATTGTTGACTTCCTTTAGAGGATCTACTTTTGATTCATGTATTTTATGACTGGAAACCCAAATCACATAGCCACTGATCACAAAAAAAACATCAACCCCTGCATATCCGAATTGGAACATAAATTCATAAAAGACACCAGTCAACCCAGAAAGGTCAGTGAGTCTACCACGCAGATGAAATAAAACCACTGCCAGTGCCGCCATGGCTCGCAGAAATTGAATGTTTGAAATCATCAGTTAAACACCCTCATTAATTCGATACTTATTTAACACAATGATACCTGTTGTTCTCCAATACAGTTGATAATTAATCGATTTAATTCATCAAGATTAGCTTCATCTTTTATATTCATGTCAATAAAAATGCTCGAAGCGCGGGAAAGCTTGGCGCAATACTGGTTGATAAATCTGGTAGCTCTGCGCAATCAGCGATTGCTTGAGGCAAAGGTAATTCAACATCAAGTATCTGCTCTACAGAACTTTTAAATTTAGCAGGATGGGCTGTGCCTAAAAAGATACCAATTTCTTCATCTGATAAGCCATCAGAGGACCCGCCAACCAAACCTTGGTAAGCCACTGCGGCGTGCGGTTCACTGACGTAACCCAAATGATGTAATTTTTTAAGGGTTTTGGCTGTTTCAACTTCATCAACCGCCTGCCCACTTAATAGATTGCGATCGAACTGACCTGATTCAATCAGATATTCAATGCGCGGCCAGTTATTGGGTTTACTGACGTCCATGGCATTAGACAGGGTTTCAACCGTTGCATTGGGAGCCCAAACACCATCTATCAAGTAGCGTGGCACTGTGTCATTGGCATTGGTGGAGGCAATAAACCGTTTAATCGGCAAACCCATGGTCTTGGCAATGATACCTGCACAAAGGTTACCAAAATTACCGCTTGGAACAGCCAATACTGACTTCTCTCGATCTGCCATAGGTAGTTGGGCCAAAGCATCAAAGTAATAACATACTTGTGCAAATAAACGGCTTACATTGATAGAATTAGCCGAATTCAACCCTACAGTTTGAACCAGTTGTTGATCATCAAAACACTGTTTAACTAACTGTTGACAATCATCAAAAGCACCTTCAACTGCAACAGTACGAATATTGCCCGAGAGTGTAGTGAACATTTTTTGTTGTAGTTCACTGATTTTGCCTTTTGGAAACAAAATAACCACTTCAATATGATCCAAGCCATGAAACGCATGTGCCACGGCTGCGCCTGTGTCTCCTGATGTGGCAGTGAGAATGGTGATCTTTTCAGTGTTTTTTATACCTGTTTGCTGCTTGGCGAAATGCTGCAAGCAATTGGCCATAAAACGCGCACCAAAATCTTTGAACGCCAAAGTAGGACCATGAAATAACTCGAGACAATAAATCTGTTTATTTAGCTGTTCTAATGGGGATGAAAATGCAAAGGTCTTGTCAATGATGCTTTTGAGCGTATCATCATCAATGTTTTCATGTACGAAATGACGCAATATATAAAAATTCCTGGCTGTGGTAGACATCTCTAATAAATGGTCTATATCTTGCAATTGCGGAATTTTGGCTGGGAAGAATAAACCTTGATTGTTACCTAAGCCAGTTTTAACTGCGGTAGCGAAATCTACGATTTGTTCATGGTCTTTAAGGTTGTTCAATTTCATGATAGTCTCTTGGTCTGATTATCTATAATTTGGACCTATACTTGGGTTCTGTGTTTTCTTGGCTTGCTCACTGGCCTGTCTGGTTACAATGATCTTGTACCCACTGAATCAGCTTGGCAAATAGTCACAAAGCCTTGCTCAGTTTGCAAGTAATTTTTTTCAAGCCATGTGGCTTGAGCTTGAGCTGCTTGTAGGTTGTCACAAGCAGAAAACAGCGTTGGACCCGAACCAGATATACCGACAGCCAAACTATCCATTTTCTGCAGTTGAGATTTGGTTGATGTGAAATTGGGTAACAGTTCCGAGCGGTAAGGTTCAGCAATTTCATCTTTCAATAAATTAAAAGCCAGTTTTTGATCTTGTCGGTAACTAGCTGCAACAAAACCAGCCAGGTTTTGACCAAATCGAATCAATGTTGAACGGTCATAATTGGGCGGTAACAAAACCCGGGCTGATTGGGTGCTGATCATCACATCAGGATACGCAAGCACCCAGTATACATCATTGAACAAAGGCAAAGAAAGCGTGGCTTGATCTTGATTATTTAACATTAACTGCATGCCACCAAGAAAACAGGGAGCTATGTTGTCATAATGCAGAGAACCACTGATTTTAGTTTCAGCCCTACCCATTAACATCAATAACTCATGATCGCCAAAGGGCTCTCCATAAAATCGATTTAAAGCAACAAAAGCAGCTACTATTGAACAAGCACTGGAGCCCAAACCACTGCATACAGGGATGTTTTTATGCAAACTGATTTTGACAGCTGTGGTGTGGATTTGCCGCTTTAATAACTCCGTTTCAAAAGCCTCTAACACGTGCCAGACAATGTTTGATTCCTTGTCACTGGGTAACCGATCTGCAAAATCACCACAAAGCTCAAAAGTACTTTTTGTGTTTTTTTCAATTACAATTGGCTCAATTTCAACGATGTCACCCAAAAGCTGACCATCAATTGGGCTCAAAGCCAGTCCCAAAGAATCAAAACCGACACTGACATTACCAATAGAAACGGGGGCAAACACCTTAACTGCAGCATATTCACTTTTTTGTTTAGACATAATCAGTGCTCCTGTTCCCAAGACAAGGTTCGTAATAAATCTCCGAATAAGCCAGCAGCTGTAACTTCCGCCCCAGCCCCATAGCCACGAATGATGAATGGTTTAGGTTGATAGTACTGAGTATTGATAGCCAATGCATTTTCTCCCGCCTCAATTTCATATAAAGGATGGTCTTTATCAACCGCCATTATTTTCACAGAACATTTCTGATCTTTGATTAACCCCACATAACGAAGTTTTTTGCCTTTATTTTCAGCGTCATTGATCAAGGCTTGGAACTGATCATCATAACTGGGTAGTTGGCGCATGAATTCATCACCATCAGTCAACGCTGCCAACTTTTCAGGGACCACTGCTTGCAGCTCCACATCAGACAGTTCTAGTGGCAATCCAGCTTCACGAGCGATGACCAAGACTTTCCTTGCCACATCCATACCATTCAAGTCTTCAGCTGGATTGGGTTCGGTATAACCCAATTTACGAGCCTTTTCGGTGGCTGCTGACAAACTCAAACCTCGGTGAATTTCACCAAAAATATACGACAAGGAGCCAGACAAAATACCTTCAAATTGCAACAACTCATCACCGGCTCGTAAAAGGTTTTGTAAATTATCTATCACCGGTAAGCCTGCGCCAACATTTGTTTCATACAAGAATCGGCGTTGACGTTTTGCAGCCATGTGCTGCATTTGGTGGTAGTATTCTAAACGCTCAGTATTGGCTTTTTTGTTGGCAGTGACCACATGAAAATTAGCTGCTAAGAATTCCAGGTAACTCATCGCAATGTCTTGGTTACTGGTACAATCTATAATCACAGGGTTAGTTAAATGTGCAGTTCGAACAAAGTTTTTTAAACGCTTTAAAGATAAACTTTGGTCACAGTGAGACAAATCTGTTTGCCAATTTTCTAAATCGACACCATCGGCATCCAATAAACATTTTTTACTGTTAGCTATACCCACTAAATTCAATGCAATGTTTTTATCCTTAAGCCAGTCTTGTTGCTTCTTGATTTGTTTGATCAGTTCTTGACCAACAGTGCCACACCCAATCATAAAAGCATCAATACGTGGCTTTTTCAAAAACAACTGTTGATGACAAATGATTACCGCATCATCAACCCGTTTGGCCCTTACCACTGCTGAAATACTGCGTTCTGAAGAATCCTGTGCTATCGCAATGATGTTCACTCTGGCATATGATAAAGCACTGAAAAAGCGACTGGCTGTGCCTTTTTGTTGGTGCATGCGATCACCAACCAAGGTAATGATCGCCAGTTTTTGGCGACATTGGATTGGTTCCAATAAATCGTTTTTCAATTCAAGTTTAAAAGCTTCATTCAATTTTTCGGTAGCCTGTGTCGCCTCGTCTCCTGGAACACAAAAACTGATGCTGTATTCAGACGATGATTGACTGATTAAGATCACTGAAATTTTGGCTTCACTCATGGTAGCGAACACCCGTGCTGCCATACCTACCATACCTTTCATCCCTGGGCCAGAAACATTAATCATCGCTACATCAGTAAGATTTGAAATGGCTTTAACTGTTTTTTGTTTGGCTACTTTCGATGATATTACAGTGCCTTTGTGGTTCGGATTTTGAGTGTTTTTAATCACGCATTTAATTTGGTCTTTTGCTAATGGTGTGATGGTTTTCGGATGTAAAACCTTGGCTCCAAAGTAAGATAACTCTATGGCTTCTTGGTATGACATTTGCTCAATCAACTGTGCCTCACCCACCAAGCGAGGATCAACACTATAAATACCGTCTACATCAGTCCAAATTTCACAGGCACTGGCTTTCACACAAACCGCTAAAATGGCTGCTGAATAATCTGAGCCATTGCGCCCCAAAGTGATTAAATCGCCGACAGCGTTTACACCGTAAAAACCGGGCATAACTGAAATTTCAGTCAGCGCTGCGTAATGCTTTTTGAATGCCTGTTGACTCCGCCTGGTATCTGCGACTGGATCATCAAAATCGTCTTCTGCATAAATAAATAAACGTGGATCAAGTACGGTAACAGCTGTTTGAGTACGCAGCAAAGTGGCCATTAACAAAGTACTGAATTTTTCACCTGTAGAAAGTATTTGCGCTTCCGTTTGTTTTGGACAATACCCAATCATGGCACAACCTTGGGCCCACGTCCGTAATTGATCCAATAAGTTGGCTGTCTGTTGCTGACTTTTACTGACATCAAAATCTGCCCGCATGGTTGCACAATCGGTGCTGATGGTTAATAGTTTTTGGCTCACTAAGTCTAACTGATTTGTCAGTTCTTGTTTTTGATTAATCAGCTCAATCAAAACCACCAAATCATTGGTGATACCTTGAGGTGCTGAGAACACCGCACACAAAGGTTGTTGCTGACTCTCAAGTAAAACCACAACATGGTTGAATTTTTCTGCGGTGGCTAAAGATGAACCACCAAATTTCATGACTTTCATAATTGCTTTATTTTAACCCTGGCTAAAAACCTTACAAAAAAAAACCCGTGAGTTGTTTCCAAGTCACGGGCTTTAATAACGATTCATTGATTCAGCACATGACAATGGGCGTTGGGGTAATCGTTGTCGATGTAATCAATGTATTTTTCATGGTTCTAATATATTGAGTTTATGCTTAAATTACAACAGTTGATTTGAACGAATTAAAAAACATCGTAAGAAACACCTAAACTAAAACCACGGCCGCGACTGAAAGTTCGGGTAATTTCTTCACCTTGCAGGAACTCCACTTCGTCATCCAATAAATTTTTCGCTTTGAAACTGACTTTCCAACGACGAGCAAAAGCATGTGAGTAAACAAAATCTACTTGATTAAAAGGTTGCTCATATATATCCGGCCGGCCACTTGTAGCTGCTTCAGAAATTCTTTCACCAAATTTATTGAACAGCAAAGAAGCACTGATACCTTTATCTTTGTTATCATAACCAAATTGGATGTTCGCAACATAAGGCGACTGACCTTGCAATGGTCTGATGTTATTGGTTTGGCCAGATGCACCATCGGTACTGAGCCTTATTTCAGAATCAATATAAGCGTAATTTGCACTGACGTAAAAATCAGCAAAACGATCACCTATAAAAGAAAAGTCTTTATAAACTTCTAATTCAACACCCACATTCTCTGCAGCCTCGGCATTGTCATAACTGATAATACTTGATGAACCGGGCAAAATAGTAATTTCTATGGGGTTTTCAAATTCTTTGTAGAAAAAGCTTAAGGATACAAACTCGCCAGGTGAGAAATATTTATCCCAACGTACATCATAATGAGTAATCTTTCCTACAATTAAATCAGGATTACCAATCACATCACGATTCAAAACAGGATCTTTGAATTGTGCGGATGATAACTCCTTAAAATCTGGACGGGTTGCTGTTTGTGAATAGTTGAAACGAAATTGGTGGCTTTCATTCATGATCCATGTAGATGAAAACGCAGGGAACCAATCATCATCTTTCAAAGCCGCTGTAACCGGACTTTGATCTGGATCAAACAAACGGAATGTAGTCACGGATTGATCAAAAGTTTCATGCCTGGCTCCGAGCGTAAAACGCAAGTTTTCTTTGTACGCATAATCAAAACCATAATAAGTACCTTTGATATCAAGGTTGGCAAAATAGTTATCGGTGGCTCGAGTCACCTCTATCAGCTGAAAACCATCAGGCGCAATGAAATCTGGATTGAGGATTTCACTTAAAGGGTCATTCCGATCTACACCATTAACCAATGGACCAACATCTTCAAATACAAAACGGCGAATGTCTGAATTACGATCTTTATTGACCCAGTTTTGACCAAAATTAAATAACAAATCATGATGGTTATTAAAAGTCATTGGTAGTTTCAAGTCGTAACGAATATTACGACTCTGATCTGCTAAATTCCTAAATACCCTTGAGTTACTGTCGTTACGTGTTGAAAACACAAAATCACCTTCATCACGTTGATCATAACGATATATTCGGTTATCAGGTTCATCAAAATTGGCTTCTGAGTCAGTGTATTGCCAATCCAGTTTCAAATCTGAAAATATTGAACTAGAAGCAATGGGGTATGTGTGCTCACCAAATAATTGTAACGAACTTAAATCCCTTTCTGACCACCTCAATTCAAAAATACGCCTTGAATTACCTAAATCTTCATTGAAACCCTCTGCAATTTCACCAAAATTTTGTGTACTGCGTAACAACATGTAATTGGCTGAAACTTTATGTAAGTCATTAAATTCGACACCTGTGGTTAGGAAACCACTGGCATTGATATCACGGGTGGTTGTTTGTGATAATTCTTCGCTGTCCAAGGCCAGGTTGTTACCCGTTGAAACATTATATTCTCTGCGTAACTCTGACCGGGTCTGATAATCGCTGCCATATTCTAAAGCAGCAGAAAAGCCCAAAGTAGGGCCTGATTCCAAATCAAAACGCATACCTCCAGCAGCATCAAAACCTAAACCTGGATCAATATTGGCAAAACGTAAATCATAGTCACTATTCAATGATTCACCAATCAGTTCCAGCTCTTCGGGACTGAAACCCCCGTCAAAAAATGGATTATTAGGCCGCAACTCTGTGTCACCAGCAATGGCATCTGCCAACAGGCTTGGAATTCCTCGAGTACCATCATCAAAACCAGTCCAATCATTATCCCCACCGGCATACTTAAGGCCGTCTTTACCAGTGGTTTGGCTGTTGTATCCAGTAGACAAACCCACTTTAAGGAAGTTTTCATTGGGTACACTGATGGTTCTTAACACCACCGACCCACCACCGAATTCCGCAGGCAAATGCGCTGCATAACCTTTTTGTACCTCAATACTTTCAATGATACTGGTGGGAAATAAATCCAAAGGAACCACTCGTCGTGTTGGATCAGGACTGGGTAAGTTCGCCCCATTAAGCAGGGTACTTGAGTATCTTTCACCCAGACCACGAATAAAAATAAATTTACCATCGACCAAGGTCAAACCCGTTACTCGTTTCAGTGCGCCAGCAGCATCCGAATCACCCGATTTGCTGATTTGCTCCATACTGAGGTAATTAGCGACCGAGTTGTTAGAACGCCGTTCTTCTAGTACAGAAGCTAAAGACCCTTCAATGAACGGTTCTACCACCACAAATTCAGGAAGTTCAGCTCCTGCTGGAGTCAATTCAATGTTCACTGTATTTTGTTCGGTGTCTGAAACATCCAAATTATTTTTAATTTGGCTGTTGAATTGGGCATGTAAAACACTGATGTTATAGGTGCCGGCTGGGACTTCGGTGCTGAATTCGCCTTGTGGGTTGGTGCTTAAAAAATCAGAACGTCCAGAAATATAAACTTTTGCTCCTTGTATGGGCCGCTGATTTTCAGCATCAACTATAACTCCATTCAAAGGCACAATGATGGCATCAGCTGTCAACTCATCATCTGAGATAATAGCTGCGTCCTGATCTATCGAACTTTCAACATCCACCAGAGGTTGCTGATCTCCTTTGACCTTGAAATCAACCAACAACTGAACCAACTCACCCGACCTCAAGTTAATTTCATGGCGATAAAGTACATCATCTTGTGATTTAAAAACCAAAGTATTTTGACCTGGTGTTAGGGTTAATTGAGCCGAACCAGACTGATCAGTAGAGCCAACAACCCGATTACTCTCGGTGATATCAACTTGGTTGAGTGGACTGCCTTTTAGAAACACATAAACGGCTACTTGGGCATCATCCGCAATAACTACAGAAGTTGATAATAACGATAGTAAGATAACAATGGTTTTCATTGAACTGCTCATAAGTTTTGATTTTCTGTGTATGCCTGTATTAATGCCTTATTAACAACGACTGGTGCTTAACAACGCCAGGTTTCTGTGCCGCAGTCTGCCATTATTTTCCGGATTTCTACGGCTTTTTGAAACAGCTGTGAGTCAGTAATTCTGGCTAAATAACTTTCAGCCAGATCATATTCACCTACTTTGAACAGTGCATAAGCCATGGCATATTGAATATTTTCATCGCTATCAATTCGGACCCGTTTAATGTCTTGTTGCATTTGAGCTGCCTGTTCGAAATTTTCAAGCTCAATCAGCAAACCTAAACGCTGTTTCAGTTTTTGTTCTTGGTTCTCAATTAAGCCATTCAGCATCAAAGCCATATGTTTTTGCCCTGCACGGCGATATAACTCAGCGGCTTCACTCACTAAACTGTTATCCTTCAAAGCCAGTTCATGGATGATTTGCGCAGCTGCGTGGTAGGATTGATCAGCAATATAAGTCGCAGCCAGTGTTTTGGCGACATCTGGATTGCCAGGAAACTTCAGCTTGGCTCTTTCCAGGAAACGCAAAGCTAAAATTAAGTTTCCTGATGAACGCAACGCATTACCAATTCCAACGTAATCACTTGCATCAGCTTTGTATTTTTCCAAGTACTCCACTCCCAAGTCCGCTGCAGTAGAATTAAGTCCTAACTCGATCAGGTAAAAGATTTTACGTCGTGGAAAAGAGGCATCATCATTGAAAATCAGACTGGCTTGATCCATCACAGCTAATGCCATCTCATGTTCATTCATTAACCAATGTGATTGTCCACGCATGTGATACACCGATGGAATTCTCACTACGGCATCACCGGCACTGTCAAGCGAATCGATTGTCAATTGATACTGTTCAAGAGCAAAAGCAGATTGGGCTAAGTAGACATTTATAACAGAATCAACTGGTCCCAGTTTTTTAGCAGCTGTAAATGCATCTATTGCGGCTTGATTTTCTCCTTTTCTAACCTGAAGTAAACCATTAATAACATGAAAACGCTGAACATCTAAGCCTTCTTCATTAAGATCAATCTGACTTAATGCAAACTCAGCCCGCTCTACATTATTATCTTTGAGCATTAATGAAGCCAGTTCTAAGTAGTTCACTTCATCAGAGTCATCATTCTTGGTTTCATCAGCGGTCAGCAAAGTGCTTATAGCCAATAAAGAAATGATGAAAAACAGCCGTATTTGTTTCATTGCAGGTGACTCTTATACGTTAACTTAAATCGAAACTGATGCGCTGTTTTGCCCAAGATTTAACTGATTGTCCTTGGTATTGCGCTGGTTCAAAACGCCAACCATTGATGCCTTGCATGGCCACTTCATCAAACACACCATCAGGGAAAGACTCAACAATTTTGACTTGTTCAATTTCACCAGTGATACCAATTAACAGTGAAAACAACACATATCCTTCTACACCTTTGGCCCTCGCTCTGGGTGGATAAACCATGGGCGCTTGCCACACCGCTTTTGGTAATTGATCTACTGTATCATCAGTCATGATTACACCATTACCACCACCTAAAATATCACCATCCAGGCCGTTCAAACCATCCATCGAGAAATCTGGCAAGCCTAAATCTAAACCACCCAAAGTACTGTTCAAACCCAATAACGGAGTTGGAGGTGCTTGACGCGACCGTTTGGGTTTAGGTTTGGGTTTGGGTTTTTTAATTTCTTGTTTGGCTTTGGGTTTTTGTTTTTGAATCTTGATATTTGACCCTTCTAAACCTTCTGCTTCAGATATTAGATTGTCAGAGTCATTGATCAAAATCAACATACCAAGTACCAAAACTGTACCAAACATCATTGAACTCAATGCAGCCAGGTTTTTTTTGATTTTTTCTTGTCTTACGGTTTTTGTGCTCATCAGCCTGCTCCTACTTCTTTGATCGTGGCAACACCCACATCTGACGCACCGGCCAAACGAGCTTGATCCACCACTTCTACTAATTTGCCCGAAGGCACGTTTTCATCAGTAACCACCAAAACCGATTTCTGAGTTTTGGTTTTTAATAAGTCTCTGAGTCTGGATTGAATCACCCACGCTCTAATACTCTCTCCATCCAAGTACACTTCACCGGCATTATCTATATATAGACGAACGGCTTTGGTTGAAGCAGTGCTCGAACTGGATGCTGAAGGACGCTCTAATTCAAGTTTCATGTCCTTAACAAAAGTGGTACTGACCATAAAGAAAATCAGTAAGATAAAAACCATATCAATCAATGGTGATATGTTTAAATCTTGGACCGTTTCTTTACTTTCTCTATATCTCATATGTATCTCACAGTGTGCGTTTCTTAAACACCTTTAGGCAGAGGAAGTTGCTTTTTCAAGTGTTGGACCACACAGGTAATCTTTCAGCTGTGCCATCTCTATTTCTAATTGCTTTTGTTTTTTATCTAAAATGCCATTAACGATCAGCCCAGGAATTGAAACTGCCAAACCCATTTGGGTGGTGATCAGGGCCTGTGATATACCGCCGGCGATACCACCTGATTGCGAAAACAGTGACATATCACCCAATGAATCAAAAGTTTCTATCATTCCCGATACTGTCCCCAGTAACCCCAACAATGGAGCCACCAAAACGATGGTGGTGATTAACACTTTATATTTTTTTATTTCAGAGTTTTCCTGTGCAAAAGCATCATCTAAATAACGTCGTAATTCTGGTAAAGCTTGATCTCTAAGTTTCATACCCTTATGTAAAACCCTAACCAATACCCCTTCATTACTAGGTAGTTTGCCTGCCAAGTAGCGATCTGCCATAACCCGTGGGCTTCGTAAAGAACCACGGCGCAGAGCCATCATGCGATAACCTAAGGTCCACCAAAGTACGATTGTGGCAACAATCAATGGCGGCATCACATAACCACCAGATGAAAAATAACCGAGTAATTGTTGGAGGACGTCATTCATACCAGGCATCCACTTTTGCAATTCAAAGTTAGCATATATGTATTCAAGCGAAAGTCTTCTTGTAGACATTGATGGCACGCAAAGCCGCTTTTTCCATGTCATCTTTAATTCGTTCAGCCCAACCCGATAATATATTGCCGAACAACAAAGTTGGAATGGCCACAGCCAAACCCACCTCAGTGGTTACCAAAGCGATTGAAATACCTCCTGATAACAGTTTAGGATCACCCGTACCGAAATCTGTGATGATATCAAAAGTCGCAATCATACCCGTTACAGTACCTAATAAACCCAGTAAGGGTGCCACGGTAGCAATTACTAAAATCAAAGAACCAAACCGATTTAACTGACTCGACTCATGTAAAATTGACTCCGACACAATGTCCTCGATATGATCTCGATCCCGATCAATGTTTCGCAAAGCAGATAACAAAACCCGTGAACTTGAGCTGGATTTTTTATGGGCCAAATCAATCGCACCAGACACATCTTTATTTTCAATTTTATAGACTACGCCAGAGAGAAGTTTTTCAGTACTGGCTGAAGCTCGGTTAAGGAAAAAGACCCTTAAAATAATCAACAACAATGCGAACAGTCCTAAGCCAGCAATAATCCAAGCAATGACGCCACCAGAGTTAATCACACTGAGAATGGTTTTTTGCTCTTTTTCTTCTATGGCTTTGATTGACGACTCATACAAGAATATAGGTAATAAGCCCGTTCCTTGCCCTTTGAAAACACCCATTGCCGCATCTGTGTCGCTGTCTTGCCAAACTTTAAATTGTTTTTCACCGGCTGGAGCTAACACGCCACCATTTTGGCCATTGCTGCCATATGAAGCGATATTACCAATGCGTAAAATATCGCCTTTAACCGCCGTTCCATCAGTTAAAAAGAATTCACCCGGTTGTTTTGTGATACTGGCTTGTTGTTGAATGGTTTGGTTGGCAAAATTGACCAAAGTAGTTATTTTATCCAAGTCGCTTAAAGCCTCTTCATTGCCCGATGTGTTTTCCGCAAAACCTGGAAATTGGTACTCACTCATGGTTGAGACAGCTTGAATAATGGTTGATTCAATCAAGCCCTGGTTGTCTTGTGCTGATTCAGAGTTTCGACCGATTTGAAAAATATCATCCTCAAGTTGACTGGCAACAGACTCTGCGTTTAAAAGCTGATTTTCCAAACTTGAAATTTCACCTTCAATTTGTCGTTTTTCAACCTGAGCATTTTGTTTGAATTCAATTAAACGTCCTTCAATGTTCTTAACCTGATTAGATAAAAATGCATACTCTTTTTTATAAGCAATCAACAAGTCTTGTTGAGCTTGTGCAGGATCTGCAGTAGGTACAGCAGGTTCTGCCGTAACTTCTTGGGCAGTTGTTGTGTTTTCATCAGTCTGAGCTTTTGCTGTTGATACCGATAATAATTGTGCGCTCAAAAGCAACAGAATAAGTAATGAGTTTTTCATGATATGTCCGAATTTAGCCTTGAGATTTGGTGGTAATTAGATTCAAGGGCAATGTAAAGTATCCTTGTCTGATTTGTTTCTTTAGTGAGTCGAATAGTCCAGCTACAGCTTGTTTATCCTGCTCTGCGTTTAACAGGTTAAATTGCCATTTATTATTATTTCTAACAGCTTGTCCGTATTGATCATCTCGCGTTTTAAAATACATCAACACTGTACCAAGCTTAGCTACATCCACCAAAACTTGCTCACCATTTAATTCTATGGTTTGTGAATAGATGGCATTTTCTCTCGCCAAGCGCATTTCATCTTCTAAAAATGCCCACAAGCGATTGATCGCATGTTGAGAAGTGACTTTTCTGCCTTCTAAATCACGGGTCACATCATCGATCACACCACTCCTTTCTTTGTATTTAAAAGGGATGCCATTTTTAATGCCTTGTTTAATGTTGGCAGCCATGTTCATTACATCACCCATCATTTGTTCTGAATCCAGCCCCAAAGTTTTGATTTTTTCCTGCAACTCAACCACTTGTAGCTGTGATTGCTTAATTTGTAGCTGTTGACGGTCGATATTGGCAGTTAATTCTGTTCTGCGTGTATTCAGATAACTCATAGACTGGGTATGTTCAGCTTTAAGTATTTGTAACTCAGACTGTAAATCCTCGACTTGACCACGTAATTGAATGAGGTTGTTGATAATTTCTTCGGTGTTTTCAGGTGTACTGGCTTGAGCCATCACAGGCATGGTAACAACTGAAAAACCCAGGATTAAAGACAGTTTAGCCAAGTGAGCAGCTGACCAATGCACAGGCAGGTTGAAATTATGATGACGCAACATGTTAAACCATATGATTTTAAGATGTCGCAAATTTTAAGAGCCTAATATGACAATATGGTTACCATAGAAGTAAAAAAAATATTTATTTTATTTATAAGGTATAAAGTTTTGAATGTAACCAAATCTTCATATTTTGGTCACTTAATTGAAATATATCGAACATAGAATTGATTTTTTTGATTATCTATAACTGAGGAAATAAGATGAAATTCGGTAATTTGAGAGGCGCCATCAAAGGTGCGATTTTAGGT
>CALLLZ010000203.1 GCA_938008005.1 uncultured Marinicella sp.
AGCTTCTTTACACGTTAAGAACCCATAATAAGGTCCACCTGATGACATGGGTACACCCATAGATTGGCCTTCACCACAACATATATCAGCGCCTTTGTTGCCCCAGTTTCCTGGAGCTGATAACAATGCCAATGACATGGGGTTTGCCAAACCGATCACCAGCGCATTTTGTTCGTGTGCCCAATTGGTCATGGTGTGTACATCTTCATATAGGCCAAAGTAATTGGGTTGTGGAACCACCACTGCTGTGATGTCTTGATCAGCAAATGATTGTAAATGGTTGTGATCAACCAAACCGGTTTCAGCATCAAAATCAATTTCAATGACATTGATTTTTTGGTTTTTAACGATGTTGTTAACCACTTGGGTGTAGATCGGATTGATGTTTTTTGGAATCAGGATGTTTTTACCTTTACTCTTGCGATTGGCCCTCACTGTCATCAATATCGCTTCTGCTAAACCTGAAGAACCGTCATATAATGATGCGTTGGACACATCCATACCTGTTAAATGAGCCATCATACTTTGGTATTCATAAATGACTTGTAAAGTACCTTGGGCCACTTCGGGTTGGTATGGAGTATAAGCGGTATAAAATTCACCACGTGTGGTTACTTGCCACACAGCTGCTGGAATATGGTGTTCATAAGCGCCGGCGCCGGCAAAACACATGGGTGTGCCGTCTTTTTTAGCTAGTTTGTTGATGTGTCGAGTCACTTCCATCTCGCTCATGCGATCAGGAATTTGGTTCAGTTTTGATGAAATTAACTCAGCTGGGATTTCATCGAACAATTGATTGATGTTTTCAACCCCGATGGTGTCCAACATGTCTTTAATTTCTTCTTCTGTGTGCGGAATAAAAGGCATAATTTAATTTTTAAAAATGTTATGAGCTAAGCCAGCTATTGAATCAGGGTTTTCATCGCTAAAAAAACAAAGAAAACATGTCACGTACAAGCGCTGAAGCGGTTGGTGAGCGAAGCGAATCAGAGCTTTCAAAGCAATATAATAATCACTTGTGCAGCCGATTTTCATTCTGTTATCAGTTTTACTTTTTTTGATGAAAGAAGGGAAGCAAGTCACGTTCAAGCGCTGAAGCGGTTGGTGAGCGAAGCGAATCAGAGCTTTCAAAGCAATATAATAATCACTTGCGCAGCCGATTTTTATTCTGTTATCAGCTTTACTTTTTTTGATAAAAGAAGGGAAGCAAGTCACGCTATTTTAATCGTCTTCAGCAATTGAATTGCGGTAATCTTCTGCACTGAGTAAAGAGCCTAAATCAGCATCCTCACCTAATTCCAACTCAAAAATCCAACCATCGTCATAGGGAGAGTCGTTGAGTAATTCAGGTGTGTCTTCCAAGGCATCATTGGCAGCCGTAACGGTACCAACCAAAGGACAATATATGTCTGATGCTGTTTTCACTGATTCAACCACACCACATTCGTCTTCTTGCGCATAAGATTCATCAACTTCTGGTAATTCAACAAAAACAATATCGCCTAATTGGGCTTGAGCAAACTCAGTGATGCCTATGCGATAGATTCCATTGCCTAAATCCTCTAGCCACTCATGGCTGGCGGTGTATTTTAAATTGTCGGGTACATAACTCATGGTATATTTCTCTCTATTCTAAACTTCTATCAGCGATTTGCCATTTCTGACAAAAGGTAATTTTACAACGCGACAAGGCAATGATTTATTCCTGATTTGAACCTGAACAGATTCAGAATTCATGCCTTTGTCAACTACTGCCATGGCGATGGCTTTTTCGGTTGATGGCGAATAGCCACCACTGGTGATGATCCCTTGATTGCCATCATCATCTATTAAACTTTGGTCATGCCTCAGAACACCTCGTCCTTCAAGCACTAAACCAATTAATTTCTTGTTGATACCTGTTTTGCGCAAAGCATTCAAAGCATCAGCACCATTGAACTGGTCATTGTCTTTTCGTAAGGTCCAACCCAAACCGCATTGAAGAGGCGTGATTTGTTCATCCATGTCTTGACCATATAGGTGCATACCTGCTTCTAAACGCAAAGTATCTCTGGCACCTAAGCCACAAGGTTGTACACCTGCATCAATCAATTTTTCCCACAAAGCTTCGGCAGCTTCACTGGGCACGATGATTTCTACACCGTCTTCACCTGTATAACCGGTGCGACCAACAAACATATCATCGTTATAGACTGCATAGAAACGTTTGGTTTGGCTTAAGTCTAACTCGATTAACGGTTGTAGTGTTTCGATGGCTTTGGGGCCTTGTACTGCGATCATGGCTGTATCAGCCTGTTCCTTCATGGTGGCATCAAATTCAGCAATTTGAGCGGTGATCCAGGCCAAATCCTTCTCGCGAGTAGCGGCATTCACCACAACCCGGTAGGTTGTGTCAGAAATTTTGTAGGTAATTAAATCATCAATTACACCACCCTCATGATTCAGCATGGTGCTGTAGAGTGCCTGATTGAGATTTAATTTAGTGATGTCATTGGCCAATAACTGATATAAGAAAGCTGTCGCTTCGGTACCTTCAATATCTATCACCGTCATATGCGACACATCAAACATACCAACACGTTGTCTTACTGCATGATGTTCTTCAATTTGAGAGCCGTAATTGATGGGCATATCCCAGCCACCAAAGTCGACCATTTTTGCACCGGCTTTGCGGTGTGCTTTATTAAGTACAGTTTGTTTCATTGGACCCAATTTTATTTGCAAAAAAAACAGTCGAACTATACGCTATAGAACTCATATATTTCAACCAAAGATTAACGAATATAACAAGATTTTATGACCATGTGATTTGCAGTCAATCTGTTGGTTGGTTCTCACGATAAACAGATGAATGAAAAAACATAATAAAAGAATGTAAATCTCGATAAATGTTATTTCCATATACGCGGCATCACGTTGATTTTTGCTGGGTTCTTTTTACTTCGAATAGCCATAAAAATATGACCCACGATCAGCAACAACAGAACCCAGCCAGCTTCACCATGAAAGTCACTACCAATATCCAGCATCCATTGAATGCGATCACCATCAAACCCTGGAAATATAGGTGCACCGAATATGTCAAAACTGCGTCCTGAACCGTATTGTCTTATCATCGCCGTAATGGGGGTTGCAAGCAGTAAAAAGTATATAGATAAATGGCCTAATTTAGCCAGCAGGTTAATAGAGTGTGGTCGTGTTGAAAGGTTGATGATGGCCCATAGTAGACGTAAAAAATCCATGGCCAGTAACACCACGCCCAATGGTTTATGAGTGGGCCAAAAAAATGATTCTATGGCTGTGTCTTCCAAAAAGTAATGTGCCCCTGCGCTTAAAAACTGCCACAGAATCAGTAAAGCCATCGTCCAATGAAAAACTCTACTGATGGTTCCATATCTTTTGGGACTGTCTTTTATTGTCATAACTTCTCCTGTATATGTGTGCTCAGTAATAAGGCCTTGGCTTAAAATTATAGGACATTCTGACCTGTTTCTGGT
This sequence comes from uncultured Marinicella sp., assembly GCA_938008005.1. Lineage (GTDB taxonomy): Bacteria > Pseudomonadota > Gammaproteobacteria > Xanthomonadales > Marinicellaceae > Marinicella. Next base: position 3,498 of record CALLLZ010000203.1, read on the forward strand.
TAAAAAAATATAAGATAAATAAATGTATGATTTGCATTATGTTTATGGGAACTATAGGCTACACAACTTAATAACTATTTTATGAAACAGAACCCATGACAAGAATATATACCCGCAGCGGTGATGCCGGCGAAAGTGGACTCGCCAATGGAGACAGAATCACCAAAACTGACTTACTTTTTGAGGTTATGGGAGATGTGGATGAACTCAATGCACAAATCGGTATGATCCGAGCATTAAATGAAAGAAAAGAGACTGCTAAAGAAAAAATAGATGGGCAATTATCTAAGATTCAACATAAACTTTTTGATGTTGGTGCTCAAGTGGCCCAGTATAAAGACAATAACATTCAAAGCAGCGACATAGAAATTTTGGAACAATGGATAGATGACTGGCAAGAGCAGTTGGAACCCTTGAAACAGTTTATTCTGCCAGCCGGGACTCAAGTAGGCAGCGCTGCCCATTTAGCTCGCAGTATCTGTCGTCGTGCTGAACGAAAAGCCTGGCAAGTAGCTGCTACCCATGAAATTGAACGTGAAGTGATGATGTACCTGAATCGACTATCAGACTATATGTTTGTGCTGGCCAGGGTGCTCAATGGAGGCAATGAGGTTTTTTGGGGAAACCATTGAGTTATGAAAACTGATACCAAAAATTCACAAAATAACAACAACGAATCGGAAAATACTATATATCTGCTAGAAGAATGGTCAAAAGGAAATTTACAAGTAGAATCCCAGTTAATTGAGGCCTTGTATCCGCATATACACCAGATTGCTCATAAACAATTTAAATCCCAAAAGGCAGCTTCCTTACAAACCACAGAAATAGTTAATGAAGCTTTTATCAAGATTAGAAAGCAAAAATCACTGGTGTTCAAATCGAAGCAACACTTTTTTGCCATTGCAACAAAAGTGATCAGGAATGTTGTGGTTAATCACTTTCGCTCTGAATCTAGGTTGAAAAGAGGTGGGCAAGAGGACTATATAACATTGGATAGGGTTGCTGAAATATTGGATTCAGAAAATTCAACAGTGATCGATTGGCTTATGATAGACAGGTTGTTGAATGATCTAGAAAAAATTGATGCAGAAGCCGCCCAGGTGGTTGAATATAAGATATTTGGTGGTTCGACCATTCCTGAAATGGCAGAGATGATGTCTGTATCTGAATCAACCATCTCTAGAAATTGGAAATTTGCCAGGTTGTGGCTACTTTCACAAATTAAGTAGTTAGATATGAGTAACGATCAAGAACTGAGTATTTCAGATTGGAAAGACGTCAAGTCAATAATTAATAAGTTGCTTGATTTGCCATTGGGTAATATCGAATCAGAAATTGAAAAGATTTGTCAGTCCAAGCCTGAAATTAAGAAGCAAGTCAAATTATTGATGTCGGTACATCTCAAACAGGAAGATCAAACTATCACTCCGAAAGATTCAATATCAGATATATTTTTGAATGAAAATCAGTTCAAGTCGGGTGATGTATTTGGAAAATACACCATCACAAAAAAGATTGGTTCTGGTGGAATGGGACAAGTATACTTGGCTCAAAGAACTGATCAAATCCATCAGTTGGTGGCAATCAAAGTACTCAACATAGGCGTAATGGATCAACAATCCATCAATAGATTTGATAATGAGCGCAGAATCCTTGCAAGTCTAGAACACCCAAACATCACTCGATTGATTGATGCCGGTAAACAGAATGATCATTTGTACTATGTAATGGAATATGTAAATGGTATACCTATTGATAAATACTGCCAAGAAAACAAACTGAAACTTAATGATCGCCTGCATTTGTTTCTACAAGTTTGTGATGCAGTCAGTTTCGCACATAACAACTTAATTGTTCACAGGGACTTAAAACCATCCAATGTTTTGGTCAGCGAAAAAGGTGAAGTAAAACTCCTGGACTTTGGGATTGCTAAGCCTTTGAAGATATTGCCTGGTACTGAAGTCATTCATGAAACCATTGTAGGAACATTGGCATTAACACCTCAATATGCCGCGCCAGAACAGCTTAAGGGCGAAAATATTTCAGTCAGTTGTGATGTTTATGTCTTGGGGTTATTACTGTATAGGCTGTTGACAGATCAACATACCTTCGAGTTCAAAGGTAAAAGTTGGGGGGGGATTGAAGAAACTATTGTCCAAAAGCCACCAATTTTGGCCAGCCATAAGTTTAAAAAAATGAATTTTATTGACCACCCCATAAATTTCAAACAACTTAAAGGAGACTTGGATGACATCATCTGTCATGCATTAGAAAAAGATCCGCGGAATCGTTATTTAACAGTCAACTCCTTTGCAACTGATATCAATCGCTTCATTAATTATGACCCTATTCAA
>CALLLZ010000204.1 GCA_938008005.1 uncultured Marinicella sp.
CAAGTTATTATGCGGCTTATCTTTGGAATTTGGTTTAATACTGGCATGGCAACTCCTATTTATTTTGCATTCAAATTTTAAGATGCAAGATAGTTTGATAAGGTTGCAGTTATATGGATTATTTATCATGATGATGGGAATTATCTATTTTGAAACTTTAAAATTGAAGCCTGGATGTGATAATTCTCGGACCTCTATATTCACCTCTTTGACATTTTGATCTCTTCTATAACGGACCTTAAGGATGTCTCCAGCTTGCATGGTGGTCACAATTTGATCCAATAACGCCTGGCTGATTTGGGTGTCTTCGTTTACAAAATTAATTTCATTGATTGCAATAATAATATCACCAGTATGCATACCCATCTCCTGAGGGCTCAAGTCAGGTGTTATGCAAGTCAAGTTTATGCCATTGGTTTTGACAGACAAACATGCACCAATCATGATTCGTGATGATGAGTCTTTTTTCAAGGTATATTCATCTTTGCCCGTTACTTCAAGCAGTTGTTTGGCCAGATAACTGATCTCTTTTTCGATGTCAGCTGTGGTGCAGTTACATGTTTTTTCGCCGGCTAACAATTCAGAGCACATCAATAAAGCCAGAAAAAAAGTTGCTATTCTAAACTTGCAACTACTCATAAAATTTTTGTTGTTCATATTTCACCTGCAGTAATTGTTGGGTTGGCTGTGTTACCGTAAAAACTGTGGTTAATGGCTTCAAGCGCTCTGATGCGGTCTTGCCATAATATCAGTTCTTGAGATTCAAAATTCATTGTTGTGGACTCTATTTGTTGGTCTATTAATTTCAGACGCCACTTGAGGCGTTCAATAGTTAAATCTCGATTGGTGGTGGGTACGCTTTCTAAATTAATTCGCATTGATATCATATTTTCTAGTGCATTTGATTTAGCCATAAGTTGAATAATTTCTTTGTAAAAAGTTCGATCTGGTTCAGTTTTCTGACTCATTGTTAAAACTATCAGCACAGAACCGAATACGACCGCAGCGGCCAATGTATAAATGGCTCGACTCAAATTTTGAGTGGTTGTTGGTTCTTTTGGTGTGTCTAATGTGGCTTCAACTTTTCTCCATACATGGCTGGGGACCTTGGCATCTTCGTTTAAATGGCTCAATGCGATTTGGTCTTGTTTGATTTGTTCTAATGCCTCTTGGCATACAGTGCATTCAGCGACATGTTGATCAACAGTTGTGCTCAGGCCATCTTTAATATCAAGCAGTTGTTCTGTGCTAGCGTGCATCATTGATTTCCATGTAATTTATCTGGTTTGTTGGCATTGTACCTGCTGCGTAAGACTTGATAAGCTCTGGCAACAGAAGATTTAGAGTAGCTGGCAGTTTTTCCCATCATGAAACCGATCTCCTCATGTGTATAACCTTCTACTTCTTTTAACCACAACACAGTCCGGGTACGCAATGGCAGTTTGTCTAACAGTGTTTGTAAATCTAATTCAATTTGAAGTTGGTGGGATGTAGATATCATGTGGTTGTTTTTAGTTGTTGAGTGATTAATGTCTAGGACATTATCTTCATTATCAATCGACTCTGTCAGATTGTCTTTTGTTTTATTCTTTCTTATATGCATCAAAATTTGGTTAACTGTTATTTTACGCAACCACATCCCAAAAGGGCATTGGTTGCGAAACTGATGAATTTTGTTGATTATATTGACGAAAGTATTTTGGAGAATATCTTCGGCTACTTGTTTGTGCCGGATTGTGTTGAGTGCCAAAAGATAAACTGCTGGTGAGAATAGTTGAAAAATGTTTTCGTGTGCAGATCTGTCACCTCGTTGCGCCAATTCCACAACATTTGGACAGATTTTGATATCAAACTTAGATAGGTTAGTACTCATTAAATACAATAGATGCCAAGTTGATACAAATGGTTGCATTTTTTTTAATTGATTATGCCAAAGGTCTAAACGGAGTCTTTGTTACTCTTAAAAAACATATTTGACCATGATTTAGAGTGTTGTAAGTAGGCCGTGAAGTTTGACAGAGCTTGAAAAGTCATTTTATTCCCGCATATTCACCTTTTATCAAATACAATACTGTCAACATGTCATTACAACTTACACAACAAGCGGCTGATCGAATCTTACACTTTATGTCTTTGGATGAGCATGCAGTGGGGTTTCGTGTGGCAGTAAAAAAAATGGGTTGTTCTGGTTGGGGCTATGATGTGGCATTAGCACATCAAGTTAATGAAGACGAAACCACATTAGAAGACAAAGGTGTTAAGTTAATTGTGCCCAAAGAAGCCATGGATAAAGTTCAAGGTACTGTGATTGATTATGAGAAACAAGGCATCAATCAAATATTTGTCTATAAAAACCCGAATGCCACTGGTTCATGTGGCTGTGGTGAAAGTTTTACTACCAATTAATCACCAATAGCCTTTATTATGGGCTATCCACAACTGTATATTTTTTGGGCAATTCTTGGCCTGCCTACGTTGCTGATAATAATCGCTTTACCACTTTCAGCACCGCGATCGTCACAGAAACGGATGGTTAAGTTAGTGCCGGATGCGAAGCCAGTTGAATCAAAGCGAATTCTAGGTCGATGAATGGATGCCACAGCCTGGAGTCCCTCGCTCATATTGTTTTCATTCAAAAGCATGCGATCATTGCCATCAAATGTTCGGTTGTGGTTACTGTCAGTAAAAACCATCCATCCTTTATGCCATTGAGAATTGGCGTCGCAGGT
>CALLLZ010000205.1 GCA_938008005.1 uncultured Marinicella sp.
AACAAGGCCTTTAAAAGTAAGGCCATAGTTTCAGCACATTGTTATTTTTCATTGCTAGAACATTTAGATTCACTTTTTTCAGAGTTTAATGGTTCAGAAGTGTTGTTAATAAATAATCAAGCTAAACCATCAGAGGTTTTGTTGGATAAATACCCGAATGTTAAATTTACCACCATCAACTTACCAGCCAGTCAACGTCCATTGACTTATGATACGCCTTACTTTTTGGAAGCGGTTGGTGCGAGTTTGCCAGAAGATCTGACAGGGGTGTTGGTGTTAATTGGAGCAGGACCTTGGGCGGAGTTTTATTGTCAATGGGTTAAAGAAAGGGGTGGTGTCGGTGTGGATTTTGGAACAGGTTTTGATTTGCTGATAGGTAAAAATACCAGACCCATCCACCGTAAAATCAAATCAACAAGCAAGGCAAATGGGGTTATTGAATGAATACGAAAACGACCGTTACTGGGGTCAACAACTATGACCAGCAGTTAAGTGAAGCTGAAATAAATCGCAAGGCGCACCGGGGAAAAGTCGGTGGTTTCTGGGAGGTTCTTGGTCAATTACAGTTTGATTTTATGCTGGAGCATGGTCTGAAACCCAAACATAGATTACTGGATATTGGTTGTGGTTGTTTGAGGGGCGGGGTGAAGTTTATACCGTATTTAGACGCAGCAAATTATTATGGTATTGATATCAATGAATCATTATTAACAGCAGCAGCACAAGAAATCGAACAAGCCAACCTTCAAGCAAAAAAACCCAATTTATTACTCAACAGTGGTTTTGAATTCAATCAGTTCGGGGTTAAGTTTGATTTTATGATCTCAGTGTCGGTGTTTACCCATTTATCTACCAATATTATTCTGAGGTGTCTGGCGAGAGTGGCGGAAAATTTAACCAGCAGTGGGAAATATTTTTCAACTTTCTTTATCAGTGAAAAGTCTCTTGAACTTAAGCCAATCAACCACCAACCAGGAAGCATCACCACCCATTATGATCAAGACCCCTTTCACTACTCTTTCGAAGAAATCAGTGATATGGCATCGAAATGCGGCTTATTGGCGACCCTGATAGGTGAGTGGGATCACCCACGTGCCCAACAAATGGTGTTATTTACTCTGCCTGAATAAATATGTTTCAGTAATACAAGCGGTTATTTTAACCAGGAAGAACAGTCCCAGCCCAACATAAGTTCAACCTGTTTGATGTCATACTGGAAAGTCTTCAGCAAATGTTCTTTATCTTTTTTGCTGATAGCAGATTTGTATTGTGTGGGGTTAACATTGATGAACTCTGTATGCGGAAATTCTTTGATATTTAAAAACTGTGATATGTGATGCAGCACATCAGTGCGGTTGTTCAGCAGATCATCGTATTTGATGAACAAAGTTTGTTCAATGGGGAAATACCGCCAAATCCGTCGAATTTGTTCAGAATAAAACCCCCGGTCTGCATATGAGTGGTTCCTGTTTTGTTTTGGTAGCTTGCTGCGATACCTTTCGGGTTCATTGCTCAGTGCTTCAATAAAAGACAGGGGCTCGTTATTTCTGTTTTTTTCCATGCTCCAGCTTGAGAAGGCACGATCAATGGGGTTTCTTATACAAGCAATGATTTTGATTTTTGGGTTGTATTGAAATATTCTGTGCATTGAAGGTTCCCAGTACATGTAGTTGGGTGTGCACTCGCCCCTTAAAGAACTGGAGTCGCTCCAATCAAAAAAGTCATGGTATTGGGTGTATTCAGCCATTTGATCTTTGAACAAGGCTTCATTATCAAAGAAATGGATTTCTTTTCGGCGGCCCATACTGATTTCAGTGTGGCTTCTGAAATAGTGATCCAAAGCCGAAGTGCCAGCTTTTTGGACACCCGCTACCAGAAAATCTATGGCCTTTTTGTTTTGCATGTCATTATCTGTTCATAAAACCAAGAACAATCAAAGTTTTTTAAAGTGAAGGGTAATAGTGTTTATAGTTTACACCGATATCAAGAAAACAGGCTCTTATTTCATTGGATTCTAATAAATCATAATGACGGCTTTTGTTTTGATTGTTCGTATCCGGAATTATGGCATCATCCATACCGAATTGATCGATAATGATGGATTGTAAATTGGTGATCAAGTCTTCATATTTAATCACATGGATGTTGGAACTGTGTTTGTGAAATTCAGCAAAATACCAGTCAGCCATCAAGACCTGTTTTTCGAGCAGCGTTTTGGCGGGTTGGATATAAGACAAGTACTCAGGGTTGTATTTTTCAGCAATTTTCATATTGCCCTGGCTGACTGGAATATTGAGAGAGCGCCAGGACATCAATACAGCGACTGGATTTCTGATGATGCCATGTATTTTAAAACAATCGGTGTCGATCAACTGTTTTAAACAAGCGGTAAACTGGGCATTGGATTTAATGATAAAAGGTGCGTTGTGTAACTGAGGGTCCAGTTGTACAGCCTTTTCGGATTTGTCGCTGCTTATTTTTCCTTGGTCATCCCTGATGTAGTAATTAGCAGGTTGTCCTT
>CALLLZ010000206.1 GCA_938008005.1 uncultured Marinicella sp.
CCCGATGACGCCCTTGGCCTAAATGCCAAAGATTAAATCGAATCAATGGGCCTTTCTCAAGTTCGAATCCAGATGTTTTCTCAAGCAGACGATCAGATTCAATCAATTCCATTTGTTGTGGATCGTTTAAATTTTCTAAATTAGTTTCACGCCAAGGTAATTCCATATCCTCCAAAACCAATTGTTGTATTGAACCAGATTCATCATTGACAAAAACTGTTCTTAAAATACCATGTCTATTCAATAATTCTTGCCATGCCTGGTGAAACAACTTTAAATCGACACCAGGTTCCAATGTGAACATGGATTGAGTTACATAAGCACTTTTATCCATTGTGCTGTGGAACAATAGACCTTTTTGCATAGCTGTTGCCGGATAAATATCTTCAATCAAGTAGCTTTTTTGCCATTGGCTCAGTTCATTTTGCGTGATTGATGACAAAGGAAAATCTGAAGGAGTGAAGCAGCCAATGTCCGATTTAACGCAATGAGAAATCAATGTGTTAAACGCTTCATTCAGGCACTCCTTAAATTTCTGAATAGAAGATTTTTTATATAAAACTTGGTTGTAATCCAGCCTGAAGGATATACAGCTATCAATAATGGAACCATTCAAGTTGAGGTCATGCGCAGGTAGTCGTGATGGCCCAACCATTTCACCAATATTTTCATTTGACATGTTAAAAGCTTTGGTTACATCCCCTGCGTTAGAGAACTGTCCTAAGTAATTAAATATCATTGGTGATAATTCTGAATCTACTATACCTTCAGCTTTATATATATATTTAAGAACGCCAAAACCAACGCCATGATTAGGAGTGGTTCTGTACTGTTCCTTAATATTGCAGATGACTGACTTTACATCCATGGAATCACTGCTTAAATTGACCGGAAATAATGAGGTGAACCAACCTATGGTTTGGCTTAAATCCAATTCTTGACTTAATTCTTGCCGACCATGGCCCTCTAAATCAATGCGAAAATCCTTTACACCTGACCACTCATAAACTGCTATAGCCAATACAGATAACAATAATTCATTGATTTGGGTTCGGTATGGCTCATTAGCATAGGTTAAAAGTTGTGAAGTCAAAGTCTTATTGATTGAAAAACTCATTGTAGAAAAGATGCGTTCACCATTCATGCTTTTAACTGGTTTTTGTTGCATCGATTTTATGCCTGGCATCGAATTGGCCAATATATGGCGCCAATACTTGGTTTCTTTTAACAACGATTCCCGTTTTGAATATGTTGCTAAGTACTTACCCCAATGTTGAAAAGAGGTGCTTTTAGCGGCCAGTCTCAATGTACTTTTTTCACAGTGAAGCTGATACATGCTTTCTAAGTCATCGAATATAATTCGCCATGAAACACCGTCCACAATCAGATGATGAATAATCAGTAATAAACGCACCTCACCCTTGGTATCAGAACAATATACAGCTCGAAATAATGGCCCAGACTCTATATCTAATGAAGCTTGGTATTCATTGGCATGTGAGGTTAGCTGCTCGGATTTTATATTTTCAACTTTGATCTCACCTAAAGAAGTATCCAACATGCTTGAAGTGAAATTTTCATGATCAGCGATCCATTCCCCATTGTTCCATTTAAAGCGTAAGCGCAGCGCATCGTGACGATGAATCAATTGTTCGACAAATTGTTTCATCAATGCTATTGAAAAATCATTTGGCGCCTCTAATATAACGGCTTGGTTAAAATGATTTAAATCACATTCATCTTCAAAGAAATAATTTTGTATGGGTAGTAACGGCATCTGGCCTGTAACTTTTTTCTGGTCTATTTTTTGTTTATTTGCAAATACATGTGGCGCGAGTTTTTCAACAGTTTGGTAGTCAAAAATATGCTTGACTGTTACACCTAAACCCTTGGTCAGGGCTCTTGAAACAACTTGAATTGAAAGAATTGAATCTCCGCCCATGGTGAAAAAGTTGTCTGTAATACCCAAGTTATCTTTATCAACATTTAATACTTCGGTCCAAATTGTTAACAATGTTTTTTCAGTTTCATTGTTCGGAGGAACAATTAAACGAGTTTCTATGGCATCATCGGTTGGTTCAGGTAGTGCTTTTCGATCCACTTTACCATTAAGAGTTAACGGCATACTTGCTATGCGTATTAATTTTGATGGCACCATGTAATCAGGAAGCTGACCTTCAATTGTTTCTTTAATCTTACCTTTAAGTAATAAGTCTTCGTCTACTGAGTCACTGGTAAAATATGCGATCAATTGTTGTTGATTCGCTGCACTTTCCTTGACAAGCACAACTGATGAACTCACTTCTTTAACCAATGACAGCTGAGACTCTATTTCTCCTAATTCAATTCTTAGACCTCGCAATTTAATTTGATGATCTACACGCCCTAAAAATTCGATGTTACCGTCACCCAAATATTTGACCAGATCTCCTGTACGGTACAGACGCGTGTTCAAACCATTGATGTCTTTATAGATAAAACGTTCACTGGTTAATTTATCTTGATTTAAGTAACCTCGTGCTAAACCTACGCCTGCTATAAACAATTCACCTGGTGCGCCAAGGGGTTGAAACTGTAACTGTTCATTCAATATATATAACTGAATGTTGCTAATTGGTTTGCCTATGGGAACTTTTAACAAATCACCTTGACTGGGTACTTCCCAATAACTCACATCTATGGCCGCTTCTGTTGGCCCGTATAAGTTGTGTAATTTAGCTTTAATCATCGCGTAATGGATACCGGGCAAATCAACAGGCAAAGCTTCTCCACTACAAAATACCTGACGCAAAGATTCACACGCAGACCAATTTGAATTTGACAACATAGAGCGGAGCATGGATGGCACAAAATGTAAGGTAGTTACTTGATGTTGCTGGATAATGTTTGATAAGTATTCAGGATCTTTATGTCCATCAGGCTCTGCGATAATTAATTTTGCACCAACTACATAAAACCATGTTAATTCCCAAACCGAAACATCAAAACTGTAGGGTGTTTTCTGTAGCACCACATCCGTCTCGTCCAAATCATAAACTTTTTGCATCCAGTCTATGCGGTTAAGTAATGCTTGGTGTTCAACCATTACTCCCTTTGGTAGCCCCGTTGATCCGGATGTATAAATCAC
>CALLLZ010000207.1 GCA_938008005.1 uncultured Marinicella sp.
CATGAATAGACTTTGCCAACGCAGGCATTCGGCGCTTTACTATCGATGAAACATTCGTAAGCATTGGTTGGCCATTGAATGTATTCAAGTATTTTGAAAATCCATTCTTTTCAGACAAATCCCATAAAGCCCAATCTTTGATTGAAAATTTTTGCATATCGAGTTGAACTAATCCATTTAATTAAACCATGAAAAACAATGAGACTTTCCTTGAGAATCATAAAATTGTATTATACAGAATTAACTCACCCAACTGAGAAGGATTTATGCAACTAATAAAAAAAACAATCTTATTGGCATTATTGGTTACAACACAATTACATGCCCGCAATGATATTCTGACTTTGCCATTTGATGAAGCCCTTCAATATGGCTACCAACAAGGTGTTTTAAATGAATCTATCCAGTTCTTTTTAGCTGGAACCCAACACCCCTCAGTAATTAAAAGCCATGATGAATTCCGCAGCAATAAAAAAACCAATGCTTTTGGCAAAAGTGATGAAGAAGCCTGTAAATGGGTCTTATTATCTGCATTAAAATCTTTTCAAGCCAGAGCCATCTCATTAGGCGCAAATGCAGTCGTTAACATAAAAAGTAATTATAAAAATCGTGAATACACGGATAGCAAAAACTACCAGTGTGGAGCTGGTGCGATTATGGCTGGTGTCGCATTAAAAGGTGAAGTGGTTAAGTTATGATGAGTTCAAATCAAATTAATCAATACAGTAAAAAAGACTTAACAAGTCAAGTTACCAACTCATCAGTTTTTTTGGCACAAATAAAGTCATTAACGGTTAAACCACCGGCTTCATGAGTGGTGAATTTAACCTGACAGTAATTGTAACCGAACTTAACATCAGGATGATGACCTTGTTGATCGGCCAAATGCGCTATGGCATTGACAAAAAACATGGTTTTAGAAAAGTTTTTAAATTTAAATGACCTAACAATAAATTGACCTTCAGGCTGATGTTGCCAGGATGAATCGATAGATGACATATACTCATTTACGTTTGCAGTATCCATAGCAGCCATACCACCTTGACATGGCTCACATTGAGCTCCTCTAAGTTCTTCTGATTTCATACTGAATTATTTTAACAGGCTTGTGCCAATAAATGATGTGGATCTTGTAAACCCACACATTGTGCTTGTTTGATATCATCAAATAGATCTCTTTGTGAGATATCTGTTAATTGGTCAAATGATTCCAACACATAATAAATCGGTTGCTTGATATCAATCCTGTAAGGTGTGGTTAGTAAATCTATGACATCGAACAGCTTGCGCCGAGGTATAGCACTGCTCGATGCATAGACTAACTCTGTGGGAGAAGACGCTAATCCTGAGCCCATGGGGACAACCGCATTATTATTATGTGTGTCGGTTTGCTTGATGAGGCCAAATTCTATAGTGAACCAATACAACCGGGCCAACCATGGGTGGTTTTCGGCTGACATATTACTACCCAATTTACCAATAACTTGTGAAAACTGAGCAACCTGCGGATGCGTTAATAATGGAGTATGACCAAATATTTCATGAAAAATATCAGGCTCTTTAACATAAGCGAAATCATCTTTATTTCTGATAAAAGATGCTGCTGGAAAATGCTTATTGGCCAGCATAGTAAAAAATCGTTTATATCCAATCAGTGCTGGAACCGGCTCCACTTGCCAGCCATTTAGCTTTTTTAGTTTTTTAGATATTTCAGAACACTGAGGTATTCTATGGCTTGGAAGATCGATATGGGCCAATCCCTCTATATACTCTTTGACCATATGCCGGTTAACCAGACTGATTTGTGCCTGATAAAGTTCTGCCCACATGTCATGCTCATCCGAAGTGTAATGAATCAAACCATCAGCACCTACTTGCTTCGCTTTGTATTGATCAGACGTGTATCTGGGCATATTGACTTTATCAGTATAGAACGGGTATCTATTTTATATATAAACCCTGAAATATTATTCCTAATATTCTTTATTTTCTACCATTAATGAAATATAGTTTCATCAATAAAACATATATTGGAATATTATTTTTATGAAAGAGTTGGATAGCCATGATTTATTGATTTTGCAAGCATTGCAAAAAAATTCAAACATCAACACCCAAGAACTTGCAGACCAAGTTAACCTATCAAAAACACCTTGTTGGCGTCGCGTCAGGAAACTCGAAGAATTGGGTTATATTAAAAAGTATGTGGCTTTATTGGATCAAAAAAAACTGGCCTTGTCTGTAATGGCTTATGTCCAAGTTTCGATGTTAAATCATGACTTAAAAACCTTGCGAACTTTTGATCAATTTGTGGAACAAAGCCCTTATATTCTGGACTGCAATTCAACTGCGGGAAATTTTGATTATGTGATGAAGGTTATTGCTAAAGACACCACTGAATTAGAAAATTTTCTGATGCGTGAATTGCTCAACTTAGGCGTCGTACAATCGACCAATACCAATTTGATCCTACGACAGAAAAAAAGCACCACTGAGTTACCCTTGTAGCTTATTTATCAAAACTGCCTGGGCCCTTTTCAAGTAAAAACACTTCGGCTTCGCTCAGTGAACAGAAATAGGGTGACGGTTGAACAAAACACCACTGGCTGAGCGAAGCCCAAGCCTTATTTGTTAATTCAATTAACTTAGCACACTACAATAGCCCAGTTTCACGGTTCAAACTCAACGACTATGGACTAAAAGTCCATAGGTTGTTTTGCGGACTAAAGTCCTTACTTCGAAACAATATTTCCGGCATTTTTATTTGAAAATTTTTCCATGGCATAAAAATAGACATTATTTTATTTTCAATGGATAGTTGGCTTCAGCCAACCTGTAAAACTGATGGTTCTAAAACCTGTTGACTAAAGTCAACAACCCAAAAGTGTGTCAAATATTCTTCAACACCTTAAAGATCAATCTGTAGCAGCTAAAAGCCTTGCACTAAAAGTGCATAGTTTTAACTAGCGAACTGAGACAATAAAAACACACTGTCATTGCGCCTTTATTAAGCTCACCCTCAGTCAAACAGCAGATATCTGAAGAACTAAGTTCTAATTTCAAGGCGTAATTGGACTCAACATATCTTGCCACTGATGGTCACTGAGAATCGCACTGATATCAGCCCGTTGGCTCAATAGACCATCAGCCAACTGTTGTTTCTTCATTTGCAGTTGATGAATTTTTTCTTCTACAGTCCCTCGAGTAATCAGCTTATAAACAAAAACTTGTTTATCTTGACCTATTCTGTGTGCCCTATCACTGGCTTGTTGCTCCGCAGCTGGGTTCCACCAAGGGTCATAGTGTATGACGGTATCTGCAGCAGTTAAATTAATCCCCGCCCCACCAGCTTTTAAGCTAATCAGAAATACAGGTTTTTGCTGATTTTGAAACCCCTCAATAATTTCGGTTCTCATAGCCGGTGATGTACTGCCTGTCAACTGGAAAAAATCAATGTCTAATTTTTCAAGTTCATCGGCAATGATTTTTAGCATACTGGTGAACGACGAGAATATCAGTATCCTTCTGCCCTCTTCAATCAAATTAGGCAAAGCGCTCATCAACCAATCTAACTTGGCTGAATCAGCCGACGACTCTACTGATTCAAGTTTAACCAATTTCGGATGACAGCACACTTGACGCAAACGCAATAAGGCATTACCTATCAATATTTGATTATTCTGCTGACTTTTTACTGCTTGTCTGATTTCGTCTGCCATGGTTAGACGAATACTCTCATACACTGTGGCTTGCGACTCATCCAAGTCAATGAATTTAATGATCTCACTTTTGTCTGGCAAATCTTTGGCCACTTCAGTTTTGGTTCTACGCAGCACAAATGGTGCGACACGACTTTGTAGTTCAGCTAATTTTTTAACATCATTTTCTTTTTCAATCGGCCATTGAAAACGTTGCTGAAACTGTTTTTCACTGCCTAAGAAACCAGGCATCAAAAAATCAAAAATCGACCACAACTCACCCAAGTGGTTTTCGACTGGCGTACCACTGAGACACAAACGATGTTTGACAGCCAATCTTTTAATTACCTGCGCCACTTGAGTTTTGCGATTCTTGATGGCTTGTGCTTCATCCAAAACCAACAAATGAATTTGTTTTTGATTCAAGTCACTAAAATCACGACTGATGATCCCATAACTGGTGACAATCAAATCGTAGTCATCAAAGTTTTGATACATAACACTTCGCCCTGATCCTGTCATGATACCCACTTTTAACTCTGGTGTGAACCTCAAAGCCTCTGCCGCCCAATTACCTAGTAAACTGGTCGGTGCCACAATTAAGCTGGTTGCTACTTGGTTTTCGTTGTTCTTTTGTGCTTGTATAAATGCCAAAGTCTGTAAGGTTTTACCCAAGCCCATGTCATCGGCTAACAAACCGTGAAATTGGTGCGTCGCTAAAAACATCAACCAAGAATAACCTTCCAGTTGATAGGGTCTTAACTCAGCTTGCAACCCCTCTGGTGGTGATAACAAATCCAACTGATTGATGTTTTCCATCGCTTGAGCTTTCAATTGAATTTCATCAACACCCAACCATTGAACTGGTGATTCATCGATTTGTAATGATTTATTTAATTGTTCTTGCGCTTGTGCTATTTGAAGTAATTCATGTTGGCTCAATAGCAGTGTTTCATCAGAGCTTTTGTTATTACCCAGTCCATGTTCTTGTTCTGAATTTGGCTTTCTGTGTTCATACAACTCACCAATGGTTGCGATAATCTGCTCCACTTGCTCTTTGGCCACACCTACATTAACACCATTATCCAGTTGGATCATCAGCTCTTGTTTGACTGCATTAAACCCACCCGTTTTAATTGCTTTGATTAAATATGGTAACAAGTTAATCTTTTGTTGATTGACTTCAATGCCAATTTTCAAATCAAACCAGCCACCTTCCGTATTTTGCTGCCCTTGCTTAGCTGGTTTCACATCAACATACCATTGGTCGGCAGCAACTCGGTTCAAACGGTATTCAGGTTCAATAATGACTTGCCAATCCATTTCTTGTAATGCCACCAATAATGGCGCAATCGCAGTAAAATCATCACCAGTAAATTTTCCTCCCAAATGACGATCGTTTACTTGAAAATATTGACTGATGGGTGGTTCAAATTCTGCCAACATGGAAGGTAATTTTTGAATTTGATAGCAAGCCGCTGCCACTGCTTCTAGTTGATCTGAGCTAATCACAACGGCGCCACTTATCAGATCTTGCAAATCAAATAAGGTATTGCCAAGCATAAATTGAGGTTGTGCCACATCTATTTGTTGAATTGGCAAAGTGCTCCAGTCTAAATCGATGGCAGTAGTGGTGATGTGTAAACTGCTTTGGAAATTTGAGTATTGGCTTAAATTTTGTGTATTAGCTGTGTTTGAAACGGTTAAATTAACGGCATTCTCTGTCAACAAGAACTGTAGATTTTCAGTTAAATTGATCGCTGAAGTGGGCAATTCTTCACTCACTTCATGAAAACTAATCGGTGGCCGGTAACAAGCCTTCCAAAAACAGCGTTGGGTTTTTAACATCATAACCAACATCGCCTCATCACGTGTGCTATCTATAGTAAATTGATGAACTTTGGCCAAACCACTTTGATTCATTTGATCAAGCACAAATTGATCAGCCAAACTAACAAACTTAGGTAATTGCTTTTTAAATATCAAGCTACTGTCTATTTCTGTCTTGACCTGATAGCGGTCATCTTGGGTTAAATAAGCCTTAAACAGGCTGACTTGTATCTTTGTTTTTTTAGCTTGCTCATCCATAACTTGATCCAGGACATAGATAACGCGGTGTCTCGCCATATTAGGGAATGGATCATGCTGCTGTTGACTTAACCAGGCCATAAATGTGCTGTTAATATCACGCAAAGCTTTAACCTGTTGGGTAAAAGGTGGCAGTTGATCAAGTTTGGATTTATTGTAAACCGATAGAGCTGCCAGATGCACACATGGTTTGGGTAATTGACAGGTACAAGTCCCCAATGGTTCTGTTTGGCTGGCTTTAACCATTGGCCACATCATACTGGCTTGAAATTCATTACCTGACTCATCAGCAACAACTGCTCTGGATATTTGAGAAACACTGTTGTGTGACCAAGCTGACAACTGATTATTCAATAGCCAGGATGTGGCTTGATATATGGTTTTTTCAGCAAATTGTTGTTGGATTTGACCAACAGGACCTTTGAAGCTGATGGGGGTCTTAAGCATGTAATTAGGCGAATAAAAATAAACAACAGCCGTTCATTATAAATTAGCCTTACTTAAATAATGTGAAATAAAGATTACATTTTTAACCCTGAGACTAAATACCATCTATTGAAGGTTTCAAGAAATTCATATATCACCAAAAGTAGCCCCTCTTAACCGAGACATAGCTTGCAGTTAACGACCACTATTGTTGGTGTTGCTGATGACACATAAAAATAGTTTGTAGTAGATTTACAGTGGTTAACGATTTTTTTGCATCTTTTGCATTAAAACCTGCCTCAGTCAAACTCCTTAGATAAAGCCACCGAACGATCGTTGGCTGCTGTTAAAGCTTGCTCAATCACCTCTTCAATGTGATTTTCAGCAAAGCTGTCTAATGCCGCAGCGGTGGTGCCATTGGGTGAAGTAACGCGGTCTTTCAATTGTTGCAGGCTTTCAGGGCTGCGTTCTGCCAATAAGGCTGAGCCAATGGCCGTTTTTTTGGCCAATAAAGCTGCATTGCTTTCACTTAAACCTAATTTTTGTCCGGCTTGTTGCAAGTACTCCATAAACATAAAAAAATATGCTGGACCGCTGCCAGACAAGGCAGTTACGGCATCAATGTTTGCCTCTTCGGTCACCCAAATCGATGTACCAACGGCATCCATCACTTGCTCAGTCATTTGTAACTGAGCCTGGGTTACCAGCTGATTGGCAAACATACCTATGGCACCCTGCCCGATTAAGGCTGGGGTATTTGGCATGGTTCGAACTATCGGTAAATCTGTATTTAACCAATCTGCAATTTGCTTGGTGGTGATACCGGCAGCCACAGATATAATCAAAGGATTGGTATGACGAATACTGGGGGCTACATCTTCTAACACCTGTTTCATGATTTGAGGTTTAACAGCAATAATCACCATATCAGGCATACCAAAATGTGCGTTGTTCTCATCAAAGGTTTGAATTTGAAACTGCCGTTCAATGTATTCACGCTGATTCTGACCCGGGTCACTGGCTGTCATTTGACTGGCTGTTATGCCCTTATTAATTAAGCCACCCATTAAACTGGCTGCCATATTACCAGCACCAATAAATCGAATACGAATGTCTTGGATTGATTTCATTTTATGCTTTTGTTTTAACTCTCTTGGGGTGACTCAAATGATTTCGGCATCCACAGTTCTACCTTGAACCCAGCTGGGTCAATAAACCAGCCAAAATCACCATAGGATTCTTTTTGAATCTCGCCAGCTTGAGTCGCACCACCTTCTATCACTTGCGCAATCATGGCTTCCACATCATCAACAATAAAATTAAACATAAAACTTTGTTCTGATGGGGCAAAATAATCACTGTCGGCACTGAATGCACTCCATACAGTTCGGTCATCGGCCTGTGCTTCGTGAGGGTTAAACATGCCATAAGTGGCTCCATCCATTTGGATACCTAAATATTTTTTGTACCAAGCCGCCAATTTCTCAGGCTCTTCACATTTGAAAAACAAACCACCCACACCTCTTACTTTTTGCATTATTACTACCTGATCAATTTAGTTTCTAAGATGAGATTATAATCTAACCCCATTTGCAACACAGGTTTTCTAAGTTCTAATTTGTGTCTATTTCATCCATCTTAACAAAGCTCAAAGCCAAAACTGTCATTCCGATTGAGCCAGAGGCGAACAGAGGAATCTCGTGACTTTAACCACTGCCTCAGAAAAACACATCACGCCAAACCAGCTAGATCCTTCAATTCCGCTGTGGCTCCATTCAGGATGACGAACAATTGTTATTCCAATCAAGCTCCTGAGGTACAAGAGTTTTCTGGATCAGACCAAAAAGTTAAACCACTGTTTCTGACAGTTTTGTTGATAATGGCTTGTTTGAGGGCTTTTTCACTGCCAAAAATTAAGACTGATTTTTTGGCTCTGGTCATACCTGTGTAAATAATTTCACGGCTTAACAATGGACTTTCTAAATTTTCGGTCAAAGGCAGTAACACATGATTAAACTCAGAACCTTGACTTTTATGCACTGTCATTGCGAAAGCCAGTCTGTAGTCCGGAATTAAATGAATAGAAAAACATTGAAAATTACCAGCAGATTCAAAGAATACTTGAAACTGATTAACAGCCACTTCTAAAACCAAGCCTATATCTCCGTTGTATAACCCCAGTGTGGCATCATTGCGCTTTATCATGATAATCGCGCCATGAAAACAATCATCCATACCTTCAACTCCCAGCGATGATTTTAACCATCCACCGATTAAACCGTTGATAGACTCTGTACCGTTGCGCCCTCTATGAGTTAATGTCAGTATTCGTTGAGATTTAATTAAACTGAATATAACAGCCAAACTTTCTGGCTTAACTCCAACACGCCCTATTTGTCGGTACCTTAAAGTTTGAACCATTTCCACATAGCTTAAACCTGCAGCTGACACACCTGCATAAAAATGTGCAAACCAAGTTTGGTACAACTTTTTCGAGTTATTTTGATGGTCTTTATGACCTTGCCAGGAAACACCATCAATTTGTGTTTCTTGTGACCAAATGCTGTATACATCTCCAGCCAATTTATTAACCTTGTTTAAAAACGACCCTGCATCACCTTGTCGTACCTGCTCACTGAGCATAGCAATATGTGGTTGACACCTTTTAGACACTTGTAATACGGTGACTCTATCAGTCAACAATTGCGCTTTTTGGGTGGTAGATTGAGATGATAAGGACTGACCATTTATTGGCCAAAGCTTCTGTAAGGTGGCTAAGAAAGCCAGGGTATTCAGTCCATCATACCCAACCGGTGGCATCAAATCTGCCAACAAAGCGCCACTTTGAACCGAAGGTAATTGAAACTGATCACCCAAAAATATCAATTTAGTGCGAGCTGAAATGGCTTGAATCAACTGATTCATCAGTTCTAAATCAACCATTGATACCTCGTCAATAACAACCACTTCGTAGGGAAGCCAATTATTCGCATGGAATCGATTCTTTCTAGACTGCGGATTTGCACCCAACATTCTATGGATGGTGGTAGATGACATGGCTTTGATATCTTCAAACGTTAAATCACCTGTTTCACCTATTACTGTTAATCCATTTTCTATGGACTCAGTCATGCGATTAGCTGCACGACCTGTGGGTGCTGCCAAAGCAATTTTTTTTACATCCACTCCCAAACGAACAAGAACCCTAAGCAAACTTAATAATATGGTTGTTTTACCAGTACCCGGCCCTCCAGAGACAATACTAAAGGGCTGAAGAAGTGAGGTTAACAAGGCTTGTATTTGCTGGCCATCCAATTGGTAAGGTAAACTACCAACAACGGTATTGGCATGCTTTTTAATCGCATCATGAGAAAATACCTCCGCCTCACTTTGAGTGATTAAAGTCGACAAATCCTTTTGTAGCAACGCTTCTTGGAAATGGTGTTTTTGAAAATACAAACGACCTTGATCTAAAACCAAGACGGTTCTTGAAGATAGCTTCAATTCTCTCAAATCCAGTTTATTTATATGTTTCTCAATACCGGTTAGTTGTAAGCTACAAGCATGTTTTTGCAAGTCATCGTCGTTAATTAATAAACAAAGTGAACCCCGGTTGACCGCATCAACCAAAAATAACAAGGCAAGTAACAAACGTGGATCATGTTGTTGCCACTGGCTTTGAAAATCTCTAAGTAGTTGTATATGCGCCAAATCCAATTGCAATTTTTCTGACACCCATAACCAATCCAAGTCATAACCAGGAAAACTTTGTTGCAAATAATTAACAGTAACTATTGGTCTCATAACAAACCTTTCTGTTCATCACCAATTGATTGTATATTTTTGATTAACTGAGTTTCTAGATGAGTTAACGAATATTCATCGGTGGTTAAATCTTCATAGAACACACCATCTTGGTTTCCTGAAATACTGTCAATGCCACGGGAAAACAGGTACAAAGAACCCACTAATTTGGCATTTTTTAATCTCAAACTATTGAACCAAGCTTTGATTGCTAATGTATACCATCGGTATTGATCATGGTAGTTATGCGCTTTCATAACTTGATCAGCTAGCGAATCGGGTGCATATCCACCTGCGTTAAAGTTACTTTTCCAGTCCAGAATAAAGTACTCATCACCTGCTGGCCCTTTAAGCTTAAATAACAAATCAATAAACCCAGTTAATACATGACCTGATTGAGACCAGTAAAATGACATTTCATGTCTGCGATCAGCATCTTCCAATTCACAAAGCTGCCTACCACCAATGGCATTAATGGGTTTTCTCAGGGTGTGCCAAACCCACGCAGCAAATTCTTTGCTGTATGAAGATCGTAAAACGCCAGCATCATCTAATATGTCTCCATCATTCATAAGAAACACTTTCATTTGATTTTCAATAACACTCATAACAGATTGATCTTTTTGAAACTCATTTAGATTCTTATGTTCAGATACAAGATTAAAATCAAGGTTTTCAAATATGCCATGTAAAACATTACCGGTTTGGGCACCACCAGGAATAGAAGGAATTTGATCAATGGTTGAAACTGGTTCAGTCTTAACATCATCAGCTTGAGCCAAATCCATTTGGGGAGAATTTCCAAAATGAGTTTTATCCTCCGTTCTGTACCTTTGTAACGATGAAAAAGAATGAATGATGCGGCTCTTGTTAACCAAATCTTCAGAAATATTTAGCAAGGGTATTTTTTTTATCAAAGGCTTCTGTTCTTCAGAAGCCAATACAGAATCCTGAGTCAATTGTTTTATTGGATTTGCCATTCCACTTTCGAGCAACCTAGCCACCACCTGATTTTGGTAAAACACATAAGCGTTATTGTGAGCTTGGTATATGGATTCATTGTAAACCGGAACAATTAATTTGAATATTGCCCTTGTCATTGCTACATAATACAGACGTTTATTTTCAGCTTCAACTTCAGCCAAATAAAGCTTAGTTTGATTATCCACTAAATTAAATACCTGGGCAGTTATGGATGAGTCATAATATTTGCAAAATTTGTGATTATGAGCTGGCGCTGAGAAACCACCAAACAAAAACACCACCGGAAATTCTAGGCCTTTACTGCTGTGGATTGTCATGATTTGCACGGCAGGTATTTCGGTGTCTTTTTGTTGCCAGTCTTCTTTACTGATTAATTGACTGGAACGAGAAGACAACAACAGATGTAACATCCCATGTGCATCTAGTTGTTGGTCCAGTGATACTTTAAGTAACTCTTGTTTTATTTGTTGTAAATTTGCCAACATCCGCCATTTACCAGTTGCATACAAACGCTTCACCGCTCCCGTTTCTTCAAACAAAACATTAAAAAGAGCAACCCAATCTTGCTGCTTAGACAGACTCTTTAATTTTAACCATATAGACAAGAACTGAGAAAGTGCTTCGTCATCGTTGATTAAGCCTTGTTGTTGACTAAGGTGTCTAATTTGTGCTGTATTGATCTCAAAAAACAAGCTCAACCAAGCATTATTGACTTGTTTTTTCATGTTTGGAAAAGCCAAGGCGGTCAAAACCAACTGAATTTGTATTGCCGCCTCAGACTGGTATAAATCTGTCTTCTTGTAAAAAGAATGTGGTATCTGTAAGCGATCTAAGACATGTTCAATGGGCTTGGCATCTTTTTTATTGCGCACCAATATACAAATGTCACCGGCATCTAAAGTTTTTTCAGAGCCCTTGCGTTTGAATGACATTTGCCCCATCAATTGTTGTTGGATAACACGGCCTATTTGTATCGAAATTTGCTGTTTTAAACCATCAACCAGCAAGCCTTCTTCCACAACAGTAATTGAGTTCAGCTCAGATAAACCGCTGTCATCAGCCAACAACAAAGGTCCCCCGGCTTCTTCCTGCTTTGATTTTGGTGGTGAAAACACCATCACCTCTTCACTTTCATACCAACTGGTTTGTTGTTCACTTTGATAAGTGAAAAATTGATTCAACTTATCGGTCAAGGCAGGTAAAGATCGAAAATTAGTACTTAAACGATAACCTAAGCCCTGTTGTGCATTAGTCATTAAGTATGATTTTGCTTCTTCATAAGTATAAATATTGGCCCCACGAAAACCATAAATGGATTGTTTGGGGTCACCTATCAACACCAGCTGATGTTCGCCTTTATGGGCTGTAAAAACATGCTGAAATATCGACCATTGCTGAGCATCAGTATCCTGAAACTCATCGATCAAAGCCACCCGATACTTATCGCGCAACCGATTGGTTAGCGCTTGATTCTCACTACCCGACTCTACTTTTAATGCAGCAGCCAAGTCTCCGATCATGTCATCGTAGCTAATTTGCCCCTGGCTCACTTTATGTTGTTTGACTCTTTGTTGCAAAGCTTCAACCATTGCGATCACAAACTGATAGTTTTCAGCTATGATGGCGACTTCAAATTGATTAAGAAGTAATTTTAATTGATCAAAGTACGCCTTAAACAGGGGGGCTCCAGCAAGTTTTTTTAACGCAGGCTGTTTTTTAATATCAGAAGTGTTTATCACAGCTTTGGCAGTTTTTTTCAACATCGGAAAGACTGCTATCAACTGCTCCAAAATCAAGCCACTTTCTTTTAAGGCATTGATTTCATTAACAACAAACATCAATTTATCACGCCATCTGTTTTCAAGAACCTTGGCACTCAACCCTTCTAAGCTTTTGAAATCAGCTTCAATATCTTCTAATGCTGTGGTGTTAAACTGCTCCATCTGCTGGTTAGCTTTAAGTAAAGCCATTTCTGCTGATTCAGGGTATATAACATCCCCTGGTTTTACCTTTTTGGCCAAATCAATCAACAAATCATCTAGCTGTTGTGTACTTAACTCAGTGTTACTCAATTTTTCAGAGATACCTTCAATAGCCGGCCAAGTTCTTTTCAACATCTGAAGTTGCTTAATGAATACAGTGCTGTCATCAACCAAAGATTTATCCAATACTGAACCTTGTTCAAAGGCATATTCTTTTAACACCCGCTGACAAAACCCATGGATGGTATGAATACTGGCCAGATGAAGATCTCGCAGCGCATGTTCTAACAACCTTTTTTCTGCTGATGACAAACCCTGTTCGGTCAGTTTATCGCCTATACCTTCATGGATTCGGGCTTTCAATTCACTGGTGGCTTTGTCTGTAAATGTCACCAATAAAATTTGACTGATGGTTAACTGTTTTTCCAACAACAGCCGAAGTACCAGATGAGTAATCGTGTATGTTTTTCCAGTGCCTGCAGAAGCTTCTATCACTGCATGTCGATCTAATTTAATCTCTGTGGGCTTTTCAATAACTTGCATACCAATGAATCTTATATCAGTTTCGCTGTTGTCATTACATGTAAGGGCAATAAGCGCTCACGATAGGTCGCTAATGCATCTGGATCAAATTGTATATCCAAAGCTTTTAACATTTCATAATAACCGTGGGTTTCAATCCATGCATTGGCTTTTTCTTGGTATTTTTTTTCTATTTTTTCTTGTTCATACTGAGTCAATGAATCTTTTTCCAGAGCAAAAACATGAATTGACTTGGCTTTACTTGATGGTGCCAAGTATGGAATAAATTGATCTCTTTCATCAACACCAACCATTAAACTGTTGATGGTATCGAATGGCAAATTCACCATAGCTGGCTGATTGAAAGCGCTTATCACTTGAAGTAAATAAGTCCTGATCTCGCTTTTTGTACTGAAACTAATTTCACCCGTTGACCATGGTTTAAAAACATATTTGTTAACTTGATCACGGAACACCACCCGAAGTTGAAAATATTCAGCCACATCAACCTGATCATCCAGTTGTGCCAAACACCAAAAAACAAAGGGTTTAATGAGGTGTTTTGACCATCGATTACTTTTACCAGAACTGGAAGAAACGACCACCTGATGGCTGATGATTCCATCAGTGGCATATAAACCTTCCCATGTACCGTTAATGAAAAAATGACTGTTTCTAACTGGTATAGCAGACACTTGCAAAGCCGGTGTTGTATGATTTTGACCATCGCCAAATACAACAGGACCTGATAATGCTTTTAAAGTCTTAAGCTCGGTTTGTAAAGAGATAAAGGTCTTGTGTTGCTCTAATTCATACAGTTTATCTAACTCAGCGAATAAATGAATGGGCAACTTTGATTGCTTAGACATTTGATCATATTGATGATCAATGGCCGAAGCTAAACTGATGGGTTGCTGTTCATTCATGGCTTCAAGATAGTCAACTACTGAAGCATCAAATAGTTGATAACGCGATAAACCATCAAGCTGAAAAGGCTCATGCTCAATATTGACCACATCATTTATTAACTGACTCGAAGCACCCACCTGATCCAGATAGCTTAAGACTGGGTTTTCGAAGAATTTGGCTAAAGCTTGCACTTGAATATGCACTTGACTGGCTTCTTCGTCAACAATCTCTATGGTAGGTTTTCCAACAGTCATAATTGTTTTATCATTTCCAAAATCTACAGAATTATGTTCATATCTGGCAGTATACTTTTGATGATCATTTGGAGCAAAATTAACCAACCAATCTGCTTTGATGTCATCAGCATCAAATTGGTACAACTCAGCACTGTCAAGCGGAATTCGGGTCACAGGGTAAGATTTAATACCTAAAGACTGAGCATCGATCATTGATGTGAGGTAATTATGGAGTTGTTGCCAAGTTGATGAAGGCAGTATGGATTCGCCTTTAATCAAATCCTGTCCAACATAACTTAAATACAGTTTCTCTCGACTACACATCAAAGTTTCTAAAAACAGGTAGTTCATATTTTCAACCCTGTTAATATCTCCCAATCTTCTTGATCGTTGAGTCAAGTCCAAAGTTTCTTGTTGCAGCTCCCCTGGGAATGATCGTTCATCCAGACCCAATATATAAGTAATTTTAAATGGGATAGGTCGCATTGGTTGTAATGAAGCACACACCAAACCACCACTGAGATAGTTGCCTTTGCTGGCAGACAAGTGGATGAATTCCTGATCAATGAAAAATCGAATATCAGCCAAACTCATCAGCACTTGCCCAGCGTGTTCAACCAATTTATTCAGTGATACACTCAGTGCCTGTCTAACTTGTTCTTCTTTGTAGAGTTCTTCAGGAACTTCCACAAAACTGGTTGTCATTTGTGTGATCAGCTGCTGCCACTCTTTCGGATACTTAGGCTTTTGCAATATCTGGTGCCATTGATGCAAGCTTTCAATCACCCACGTCAAGCGACCCATCAGGTCATTATCTTGGGTTAATGCGATAACATCTTCATTCACCAAGGATTGCCTGAGGCGTTGGAGACCTTGTTGCCATGTGAATCGGTTTGACAACTCAGTTTGCACAGTTGAATCATGTTTAGCTGTAGCATATAGATGATCAAAATGGCTATAGACCCCCAAATGACTGAGCCATTCAAGCCATTGTGCCAATTCTTCATTGGTCAGCTTTAATGCTTGTTTAACACAATCATTTGCCAACCATTTGAAGACCACCGCACGCATAAAATCATGTTCAAGCACATCAAACATGCCCAACACGGCTTGGGCATACAAACTTTCTGTCTTCACTGAGGAATCAATCAATGAATAACGTAACTGAAAAGGGTGTTGCTTGTTTTGTTCAGCGAAGACCTGTTCGATTACACAACGATATTTACCCATGTCTGGAACCAGTATAGCTATATCTGTAAGCTTTAAATCATCATTCTGCTGTAAATTGATTAGTACGCTGTTATAAATAGCCTGCACTTCTCGATACATCGAAGGAGCCACTGCCAGTTGTAAAGTTTTCAACTGAGCCGTTTCTTTGAGAGCATTTTCTGGATGTGTCCGTGTCAAAATTGAATCTTGTACCACATGCAAAGCTTTTTGATTCCTAGATTGACTCTCATGCAACCAATCAGGTTGATATGCCACATTTAAACCGATGGCATCGTCTTCTAACTGACTGAATAAACACAATGATTCCCTGCCCGGTTTTGCCCAAGCTTTCAGTAAAGGGTTTTCGATGTTTTCATCACCCAGTTCAAGAAAAATTTCTGATTCCTTCTCACCCTGTCCTGCTATAACTTGCCCTTCTGAATCATGAGCATAAACTGGCTGAGCATTTAAACGTTTAAGCCAAGCATCCTCACTATCAGTAGTCATGTCTTCCCAGTACTCACTACAAACGTTTAACTGATATATGTGAACGGGCAAATATTGAGCTAAGTGCACCAATAAATGACGGTGGAATGCCGACAACCTTGTCGGTGTAAACAGGTGCATACTTTGACCGGTCTTTTTTGCTTCACTCCAATCGATCATTTGGAACCTGTGAAACAGGCTGTTTGATCCCGCTTGAGTGTTTGAGCGCATTATATTTTGATATATAAAGCGTTCTGCAGCTTCAATTCTCTTAAGTTGTAGATCTTGACTGGAGTAAAAATGAAATTGATCACTGACCCAATGCATCACCATCTCTGGCCTTTGTAACTCATAACTGACAAATAAAACTGACAACCGTCGAGCCAACTGCCACTTTTTTCGACTCTTCAGTAGTTCATTATTTTGGCTATTTACATATTGATCAATAAGCTGCATCGTTGAATCAGCCATCAATTCTGGAGTTGATAAAAAAGCGTATATTTTGATGCTTAATTCAGCTTGAGACCATAAAGGCACCTCATCTTCTGGTTCGAAAAAATTAAGGTATTGACTCAAACCTTTTTCTAAGAATGGGAACTCAAGGTTTGCACAGATACCTTCTTTTTCCGCTATAAACAACTGCAAATAACGTTGCATATTGGCATTGGGCACAATGACATGACTCGGTTGCAGCAGATTAAGAGCCTGACTCATTTCATTGGTCACATTATCACTCAGTTGCTCAGCCAACTGTTCAACCTCGTGACTGAAGTGTAAATTGATGCCGTTATCAGTCATGAGTAACTGTATTTCACTCAACAGTTATGAAAATCGAAATAAAAATGAAGCGTTTTGGTCTTCAAAATATCAATGCCTGATAGCTTTGATGATTTGATTACGACCAGATTTTTTTGCTTTATATAAAGCGCTGTCCAAGCGACCGAGCCAATCCTTAATGCTTTCATCTGGTTCTTTTTGGGCTACAGCCATTGATAAAGTTATGTCATGTTCCTTATTAATTTCACCTTGACTGAAGTCAAGGTGGATTTTTTGGGCCAAGTGATAAGCGTAGCCAAAGTCTTTACCAACACACAAGATCGCAAATTCATCACCACCTATACGATATAAACAATTCTCACAACTCAGTTGCGATTGGACATAAACAGCAACCTGTTGTAAAACTTGATCACCTTTGGCATGTCCAAAATAATCATTAACTTGCTTGAATTTATCTAAATCAAATAAAATAGCAGATTCCGCAGTTTGGGAATCAGTCAATTTAATGGTATCGTTATTAAACGCGCGGCGATTGAGAACTTGAGTCAAGACATCTTCATTAGCTATACGCCGCAAACGATCATGCTGTTCATTCATTCTCGCCGAAAAAAAATAACAGAAAAAACTGGTGATGCCAATCGTCATCGCTATGGTGACCAGTTCAATTACCGGCAAATCTATCAATAGACCGATGATGATAAGTGCTGATACACCCCACAAAATCAACGCATGTTTATTAGGCAGCAAATAAAACACCAAAGCCACAGAAGGATAAGCCCAATAAATTTGCCCCGAACCCTTCATTGCCAATGTTGCAATGGTACCAATTACTGAAATCAGAGCAATTGCATAAGCTGGGTAATGTCCGCTTCTGGTATACCAAACGTAAATAAAGATGAATAAGCCAATTGATGCGAGTATGATATCAAGTATGCCAATCATCCAATCTTGATTGACCATTCGTATCACTGCAAAAACACCTACACCCAATGCATAAGTAAGGCTCAGAATCATGACAATGATTTCTTTATCGCTTCTTTTTGCCTGACGTTCCATACTTAGCTTGTTTTGACATAATTGTTTATTCTACTATAAGGGGACTTTGCTTTATTCACGGATAAAGTTAAAAACCTCCAAAATCATCCAATCTGCCTATGAATACTGGGCAACAACCCGCTATTAGACAGCGTTTACTGATATGATTCGTAGGATTTTTCTTCAATTAATTCTGAACCAGTGACTAAATTAATTTGCTTTTTAATCGCTGCCCGATCATCATTTTGATAATAAACACTCCGAGCCAGTTGTACAAATTCATCTCCAAAATTTTTATCTTTTTCGAAAATACGAATATCATCCTCAATTTTCCACAACCTCA
The DNA here is from genome assembly GCA_938008005.1 of uncultured Marinicella sp. Lineage (GTDB taxonomy): Bacteria > Pseudomonadota > Gammaproteobacteria > Xanthomonadales > Marinicellaceae > Marinicella. Next base: position 18,500 of record CALLLZ010000207.1, read on the forward strand.
AATTGACCGTTTTTAAGGCTTGTTTTAATTCATCTGTTTTACCACTGATTAAGCCTGTTGCTTGCCAAGTTTTATTTAACAACTGCAGTTCATGATTGATATTCTTAAGTTTTTCTTCGTCTTTTATCTTATCGGCTTTGATTTCTAAGATAGTGACTTTATCCAATAATTCACCCACCGACATTGGTGTACTAACTAAACTCATTAATTACTCTCCACATCATCGGTATCAAATTGACCCGTTATTCTTTTCTTTACATGAGACCAAGATATACCAATACCTAAAACAGTTGATACCATAAAGATCATTACCCAAGAAAGTATGCCAGAATTAGACAAATCTAACCAGCCTTGATCAACAAATAACCAAATCAATGTACTACAAAAAGCCAACAAAATAATGATGCCTAATAAGCCCAAGGACTTAAATGTGGCCGACAAATAAAAAATATAACTGCCAAAAACAACGATAACAACCAAAATTTTTAAAGGTAATTGGGTATCAGACAATGGCCAAAGCCAATGAAATAAGGAATATCCAGTTGGGTTGAATGTAACCACCACCAAGATAAATGCGAAAAGCCACCGCAATAAAAAACCACCTATATTCATATTCGAATTCTTTCCAATAGCAAAATACCGATATTATAATGTACACTGAATGAGTTATACAGCTGTAGAGACGAATTGATAAAACCCTTACCAAATACAAACCTTGATTAAACCTTATCGCACAATACGAGTTTTCAAACAGCATCGCTATAGATGGATGATTTGGCTGTTGATAGGTATCATTGCCTTGAGCTTATTTAGCCCCATCATATTTTCATCCAATTGGGACTTAATCAAAAAAAGAGGGGCTTTGATGTATGGCACCCGCGTTTCACTGCTGTCTTACTTTGAATCTGGCGATAACATCATTGGTTATGAATACCAACTATTGAAAAAGTTCACAGAGGCCAACGGGCTAGAGTTAAAATCCATACTATATGATAACAACGGTGATTTGTTCAACGACT
>CALLLZ010000208.1 GCA_938008005.1 uncultured Marinicella sp.
GCATTGGGGTTGTTTTTCTTGTATCTAGGTAAAAACATAGCAAAAATACGGTATGACATGCTGATATATCTCAGGTCGGCTGAAGCCGACAACCCATCTGAACAATCGCCTGGATTGTTGACTTCAGCCAACCCGATGTACTTAAAAGTATTGTAGAGTGGGCTTAAATATTAAGAATACCCGTTGTGCATTGGGGTTGTTTTTCTTGTATCAAGGTAAAAACATAGCAAAAATACAGCATGTCATGCTGATACATCTCAGGTCGGCTGAAGCCGACAATCCAACTGAACAATCACCTGGATTGTTGACTTCAATCAACCAAATGCACTTAAAAGAATCAAAAACACTCAACTTTTCAGATGCAGTTTTCATCCTGTTTATACCACTTTCGATTGAAAAAGCGTCAGCCACCCTTCTTATGCTTAGCTAAGCCCAGTAGGATGGGCTATACCCATTACGATGATTCCTCAGAACAGTATTATGATAAATATTTAATAGATTTTTTATTAAAAGCAACTGTTTCAATCACATAACAGGCATACACTGCCAAAAGCGAAATCTCTTAACTGAAGTATTGTTGAACTCATTTTTTATAAAATTTTATTATTTGAAGTTCATATCATTGCTTTCAGATCATTTAATGATGTGCAGAGCCCCATCCTACATGGCTGCTTCTTGTTTAAATTCATCTGTATAACAGATTCCTAAACCCATCATTTTAACTATCATGGTTAAGTTACTATTTTCACCATAAAAAGTGTCCTCAATTCTCAGGCCTTACCAGGCTGATAGATGTTTAACTTCTAAATACCCCATAACTGTTTTTGAAATTCAATTAATTTATTAGTATTTAATTCATTAACCAATATATCAATCTAAAAAGACTTTGTCTTTTGTAGTAAATGTTTTATCTGATATTTGAAGAATATAATCACATTGTTTAATTACTCTCATATCAGCCGTGTAGATTGCTGCTATAAATGACTTAACACCCAACGCCCTTAGAACCCAATGTCGATGTCTTCCATCTCTAAATTGATGATCAAATGGGCATATAATTGGAGAATGCAAACCACCGGAAATTGAAAGATTTTTGTATATATTTTCAATTTTATTTTGAGATTTCTTGTGAGCAAGCAAAGGATCATCACGGTCACTTGAAAAATAGTTTTCTATTGGATCAGGAACATATTTATGTGATTTTTTCCAATGTGATTCCCATTTTCCTTGGTCAACTAAAACATGTGAAGTTTTTAAGTATAGATCGTTCGGATCAATTGGATAAATATTAAGTTTATCTAGTTCCAACTTAGAATCTGAACCAACATTTTCAGAATAATCAATATCTAATGATGTGTGTGCCAATAGTTTCATCAATGTATTCCCATTGTTTTGTTTCATTTTCTACATTCTTTAAACCAATGATTGGCTTTTGGAGTAAATAATAATCCAACTCCAATTGATGAAAAAATAAAGTTAAACCAGTACAGATTTTCTAAAGTGGCATTTAAATCATTAATAACCATATGTCGCAAGAAAGCAACTAATCCAATTAGATAGAAAAACAATACTAAGGTCCTAATTAAGTTATTACCAAAATAGATTTGTTTTGAAATTAAAAATAGCATTAATAACATTCCAAACAAATTTATTAATACATGTAAATTCTCACCTATACCATCTGTTATGAAGCTAAACACAACCGGAACAACAATAAATGACATACTTAACATTAATGACGTCAATGCATAAAATATTATTTTAGGCCTTTTGGTCATAAAACCTTTGTCTACCCTCAATCCAAATGCAAAAACTTATCTTTCTTAGTTTTAAGATACGATTGGTTATAGAGGTTGTGCCCCACCTGAATAGCAATTCGATCCACCACTTCAACACCTTGTAATTCAATCGATTCAATCTTATCAGGGTTATTGGTCATCAATTTTACTTTGGACACGCACATGTGCTGAAAGACAGCCGCTAGCATGTCATAACTGCGATTATCAGGTGGGTGGCCCAATTTGACATTGGCTTCAAAAGTATCAAAGCCCTGATCTTGCAATTGATAGGCCTTTATTTTTTCAGTCAAACCAATGCCACGACCTTCTTGCCGCAAATAGATGATCATGCCTTTTTCTGCTTTTGCAATTTGATCCATGGCGAAAGCCAATTGTGGGCCACAATCACAACGCAAGCTGAATAAACCATCACCGGTTAAGCACTCAGAATGTACTCGGGTTAGTACCTCGTCTTCGGTGCTGAACTCCCCTTGAGTAAGTACCAAATGCTCTTGTCCCAAATGTTCGAACACATGGATAACAAACTCGCCATATTCGGTAGGTAGCTTGGCCTGGGTGATAAACTCGGTATCTGAAAAATTGGAAGATTCAAAATTCATTGAAATATTCCAGTCATTTAAGTATATTTTTGCGCATGCGTAATAAGGCCACTGCAGCTTGTGCTGCTTCTTTGCCTTTATTTTCTTTACCCAAACTTTCATCTACACTAGAGCGTGCCAACGCTTGTTTTTCATTTTCAACGGTAATGATCCCATTGCCAATTGGCATGTTATTTTCCAAAGACACATTCAAAATACCCCTGG
>CALLLZ010000209.1 GCA_938008005.1 uncultured Marinicella sp.
GTATCCATCCTGTTACCAAAACAGACTGGGAAGGAACTGGTGTAATACCGAACATAAATGTAAGTATTAGCGAGGCTTTAAAAACGGCACATCTTAAAGCCTTGAATGAACAAATTGAAAGTTTGAAGAAACAAACAGTCGTTGGGCCAATATTAAAAAGATATGATAAAATTAAGGCTGAGATAAATAGCCGCTAACAATGGCTGTAGCTGATATGGGTTTTGGTGTTTAACCCAAAGTTCAGAGCTTTTGACCTATTCCGCTAAGTCTTTTGATTTGGCTTTATAAATAAAATTTTGAGACAATCTCAATTGAAAAAATGGTTGCTTTTTATCAGGCTAAAGTGGTTTTATTTAGATTTTAAATGAGGGTGTTTCAAGTAAAAAAGGTTGCGATATCAGCAGAGTCTTTTAAGATAGGCTCTTTTATGTGTTAATGTGATTGGTATGAGTGATTTTGTTGCTGATTTAGTCAAGAAGGTTAAGCCTTCTGCGACCATAGCGGTTAGTATGAAAGCTGCTGAGCTAAAGAGGGCTGGTAAAGATGTCATTGGTTTAGGTGCCGGGGAACCTGATTTTGATACGCCAGACCATATTAAGTCGGCAGCCATTGAAGCAATTCAAGAAGGTAAAACTAAATACACTGCAGTTGATGGCACGCCTGAATTGAAGCAAGCCATCATGGGTAAATTACTCAGAGAAAATCATGTTGGATACCAAGCCAATGAAATCATTGTGTCTTGTGGTGCCAAACACAGTATTTCTAATTTGCTCAATGCGGTTATTAATCCAAATGATGAAGTCATCATCCCAACTCCGTATTGGGTGTCATATCCTGATATGACTTTATTGGCTGGTGGTGAATCGGTGATTGTTGAAACCAGTATCGAAAATGATTTTAAGTTAACCGCCACTCAACTTGAACAAGCCATCACATCAAACACCCGGTTGGTGATGTTGAACTCTCCAAGCAACCCCACAGGCAAAGCATACACTGCTGACGAACTTAAAGATTTGGGCGATGTTCTGGTGAAGTACCCTCAAGTATTGGTTGCCACTGATGATATTTATGAGCATATTTATTGGGGGGATGAACCATTGGCAAACTTAGTGGCTTTGTTACCTGAGTTGAAAGATCGTGCGATTATCATTAATGGCGTATCTAAAGCGTATGCCATGACTGGGTGGCGGATTGGTTATGCAGCAGGGCCTGAAACCATCATCACAGCCATGCGTAAGATTCAATCCCAGAGCACTTCAAACCCATGTTCAATTTCTCAAGCGGCTGCGAAGGCTGCATTGAATGGCCCTCAAGATTGTCTGGTGACTATGAGAGAAGCATTCAAACAAAGGCATGATTACCTGGTGAAAGCATTGAATGACTTACCTGGAATTCAATGTTCAGTTGGAAATGGCGCCTTTTACGCCTTTCCAGATGTAACTAAAGTCATTGATCAGCTGGAAAATGTGGATGATGATGTAGCGCTTTCAACATGGTTACTAGAACAGGCTGGTGTGGCAGTTGTACCAGGTACACCATTTGGTGCGCCCGGATACATTCGATTGTCATTTGCCACTTCAATTGATGTTTTACAGGAAGCGATCCAACGCATCGAAGATGCACTTAAGCCTTTTGTGACAGACTGAAACCGAAATGAATTATCGCATTGTTGTGCATTATGCAGAATTGGCTTTAAAAGGTGGAAATCGTAAGTTATTTGTTAAACGTTTGCGACAGAATATCAAGAGAAAGCTTTTTTCATTAGGTAAGGATTGGCCGGTTGTAACTATTCATGATCGCATGTTTGTTAAAGTGATTGACGAAGATACGGCTGATGCTGAGTTAATCACCCATGAAATAGCACGTGTTCCGGGTATTGCTTGGTTGAGTTTTGTTCATTGGTTTGAAGAAAAAACGTATAAGTTTTTACAAAAAAATCCAAATCTCGAACCCATTCACAACATCTTAAAATCACTGGCTAATACAACATATAAAGAGGGTTGTTCGTTTGCTTTAAAGGTGAAGCGAAGTGATAAAAATTTTGTTGTAACATCTAAACAGTTGAGCCATGATTTGGCCGATACTGTGGTCGAAAATAGTTTGTGGAAAAATGTCAATTTGAAGCATGCGGATCAATTTTTTTATGTCAATATCTCATCCAGAGGCATAGCAGTACACGCCAATAAAATCAAAGCAACAGGCGGTTTACCTGTTTCATCAACGGGTAAGGTGCTGACTTTATTGTCAGGTGGTTTTGATTCGCCAGTGGCTTCTTGGTTGATGGCTAATCGAGGGTGTAGTGCCAGTTTCGTACATTTTTCGGCGAGTCACCACAGTTCGAAAGATGTGGAAGCATATAAGATTTCCAGGATTGTTAAAAAAATCAGCGAATCGGTGGGTCGGTCTCGATTGTTTATTGTGCCATATACGCATTTTGACTTGGCTTTGATGGAACATGATTTGGAATATGATTTGATTTTGTTTCGACGATTTATGGCGCGTGTGGCTGAACACCTGATGCACAGCATACATGCCCAAGCCATAGTCACTGGTGATAATTTGGGCCAGGTTGCATCACAAACAATGACCAATATGGAATCGATGAACCAATCGATCACTGCACCTATATTGCGACCTTTGTTAACCTATAACAAAGAACAAATCATTGATTTATCGACTCAGTTGGGGTTGTTTGATTTGTGTCGAGAACCTTATAAGGACTGTTGTGCATTGATCAGTAAAAGCCCAAAAACCAAGTCCAGAGCCGATGTTTTAAAACGCATGGAAAATCAATACTTAGGCGACTACCAACAACTAATTGATGATACCTTAAGCGAAATGACAGAAGTGGTTTATAACTTTGGAAAACTTGAAGTCATTAATAAGCCAGAAAAAAATTATGAGTGAAGTGAATATTAGGTTGATTGAACATCATGATAATCAAGATGTTAAAGCTTTGGTGTTAGACATTTTGGCCGAGTTTGAATTATTTGGAGATGGTTATGCAGGTGTTGACCTTGAATTGAATGACATGTATTCGGCCTATAAAAATGATTTAAGTGCTTATTATGTGGTTGAATTAAACAGCCGAATACAAGGCGTCGGTGGTTATGCACCGCTATTAGGGACGGCGTTTGGAACAGTTGCTGAATTGCGTAAAATGTACTTATCCCCAAAACTAAGAGGGCAAGGTGTTGGTCAAAAATTGATAGAGATATGTATCAAAGGCGCTGCGGAAAAAAAATACCAAAGCATGTATTTAGAAACCGTACCAATTATGCAAGCAGCACAAAAGTTATATTTGAAAAATGGTTTTAAATATCTAAACAACAGATTGGGAAATTCAGGCCACAGTAATTGTGGGGTATGTATGCAGAGGATTTTAAATGTTTAAGTTAAGTAAAAGTCACAAAAAAGTATTGAGTTTATTGTTTGTTGTGCTGTTATGTTGTGGTGGTTGCTCTCGACAGAACGTAAACTCTGAATTGATTGTTAAGAGACCGCAAGAATTACCGATTGCAGTGAGTAATAATGCGGTGGCTTATATTTCATTGGGTGGTCAAGATCAGTTTTATACTTTTAATGGCCTGTTATCAGGAAAAACATACAAAGATATTACCAATCAAGCTTTTGTTTGGCAAACTGAACAGTGGACTCAATTACAAGTTCCAGACATGCAATTACCTGTTTTGGCTTCTACGGCAGTGACTGTTGGTCAAGAGATTTATTTAATTGGTGGTTATACAGTAGCAGCAGATCACAGTGAAAAATCGGTGCCAAATGTATGGAAAATAGACGCTCACTCACACCAATGGACTGCGATGCCAGGAATGCCTACACCAGTTGATGATACAGTGGCTTTGGTATATCAAGATCGTTATATTTATCTGATCAGCGGCTGGCATGACGAGGATAATGTTGATCTAGTGCAGGTGTTCGACACCTATAAAAAAGCATGGCATCAAGCCACAGCGTTTCCATTACCTCCGGTGTTTGGGCATGCAGGTGGAATCATTGGCAATCAAATGGTTATTTGTGATGGCGTGAAAGTAGATGTTTCTGGGGAGAAAAAGCAGTTTTTACCCTCGCCATTTTGTGTTAAAGGCCTAATTAATAAGACTGATTTCACCCAAATTGAGTGGCAAGATATTGAGCACCATAGTGGTACGGCTTACTATCGAATGGCTGCGGCTGGTGATGATTTGTCACAAATTTATTTCATTGGCGGCAGCGATAACCCATATAATTATGATGGTATCGGCTATAACAAACTGCCCTCCAGACCGACCAATCAGGTCAGGAAGTATGACTTTAAAAGTGAGCAATGGTTTATTTCAGACAGTGAATTACCCGCTTCCATGGACCATCGTGCTTTGTTAAAAACGTCAGATGGTTTCACCATTTTAGGCGGTATGGCTGAAGAACAAAAGGTGATTGATCGAATTTCACATTACGAAAAATAAAGACAGAGAGATAACAATTTATGCGGACACTGAATTTAATTATAAAACCCCTGTTTTTATTAATGGTTTTTCAAGCAACGTCAGCTTTAGGTGAGGAGCAAAATCAATTAGTAACAACAGATGGCCTACAAGGAGAAGGACCTTGGATAGTTTTGGCATATTATCAAGACAAAGAAGATGTATTTGCATTGAGGCCATTTTATGACTTATGGAAGCTAGATGAAAAAAATAAAACTGTATTGATGGTGGTTGAGAGTCAGGTCGATTTTCAAGAGCTGATCACACGTGGTTTTAAAGTTGAATTACATGAAAAATTAATGAAACAGCAGGATTTTTTGCAACAAAAAAACATCATTGGCGTTAAAAACATAAATAACTTTCCATGTTATCGCACGGTTACAGAAACCTTTGATGCGATGGATGTGATGTTAGCCAATCACCCGACATTGGTCACTTTGGTAGATATTGGCGACTCTTGGGAAAAAACTCAGAATAATAATGATGGTCATGATATGCAAGTAGTAAAAATCACTAATTCTGCAGTAAGTGACCCTAATAAACCGATACTTTATGCAATGGGAGCAATTCATGCTCGTGAATATCCGACCGCAGAATTGGTGACACGTTTTGCAGAGCATTTGTTATCTGAATATGGTAATAATCCGGATGTAACTTGGTTGGTTGACTACCATGAAATTCATTTATTGCTTCAAGGTAACCCTGATGGAAGAGAGATATCTGAAGGCGAAGCATCTGCTTTTCAACGTAAGAATTACAATGCCAATCATTGTCCAGGCGGCGGTGGTTTCGGTGATATGCAAGGCGTTGATATGAATAGAAACTTTGAGTTTCTGTGGAATCAAGGAACAGGTTCAAGCGGTAATGATTGTTCACAAGCATTCCGAGGCGATTCGGCAGTGAGTGAGCCTGAAACACTGGCAATTAATACTTATATTCAAACATTGTTTCCAGATCAGCGACCTGATGATTTAGTCACACCTGCGCCATTAAATAAACCAGGGGTTTATCTGGATATTCATAATGTGGCGGAACTGATTTTGTTTCCATGGGGCTACGCAGATGGGGCAGGACAGGCACCTAATCATACTCAGTTACAAACGTTAGCCAGAAGGATGGCGTTTTTCAATAATTATAGGCCTGAACAGTCTAATGCATCTCTTGGGGGAGCTGATGGTGCTTCGGATGACAATGCTTATGGCACTTTGGGTGTTGCGGCGTATACTTTCGAATTAGGAGAGGGTGGTTTTTATTCGAGCTGTTCTGCATTTAATAATACTATATGGCCGGATAATCTACCGGCACTAATTTATGCTGCCAAAGCTTCTCGAATGCCTTATATCATGGCATCTGGCCCTGATGTTATCGGATTGCCACAACAGCCAATTCAAGTGACTGCAGGCCAAATGATAAACCTCAGTGGCACTGCGACTGATGTTCAATTCAATAACGGTGCAACGAGTAGTGGTAATGAAGCCACTCAAAATATCACGGGTGTTAAAGCTTATCTAAATGTCCCGTCTTGGGTTGGTGGTGCCATGGCTGTTGATATGGTAGCCATGGACGGTAACTTTGATAATGAAATTGAAGATTTTTCTGGTGCTTTAGATTCTAATGGGTTAGCTGAAGGTCGTTATACAGTTTGGTTCGAAGCTGCTGATGCTGCTGGTGTTACTGGCGTGCCATCGGCTGTATTTGTAGACATTGTAGATTCTGGTAATTTGGCTACACTAACTGGCGAAGTTCGAGATGCGACTACCAATGAACCCGTTGAGCAAGCAACAGTTGGTTTTGATGGTTTGATGGAAATGACCGGTGTTAATGGTGTTTTTAATATTCAAACTTCTGGTACTACCAATGATTTGACTGTAAGTAAACTGGGTTATTTGGATCAAACCATAACTGATTTGGTAGTAACAGGAGGCCAAACGACCACTCAAAACATTCTGCTTGAACAACGTTGTGAAATTGCGTTATTAAATAGCGATGTTGAAAGCTTTAGTGATATTAATCAAGCCTTTGCTGCAGGCTGGTCTATAGCAACTGGTGATGGTAACAATGATTGGCGGGTTGAGTCAGGTGATAACCATACAACTGGTGGAAGCAATGCATTTGTTTCTTCTGATGTTGGTAGTGTTTCCGATAAAAGCTTGATAACACCTTCAATTATGTTGCCAATTGATAGTGAATTGGTGTTTTGGCATAAACATGATTTTGAATCAGACAATGATAACTATGATGGTGGTGTGCTTGAGATCTCAACTGATGCCGGTGCCAGTTGGAATGATCTGGGTAATGAAATCACCATGAATGGTTATAATGGATTTTTAAATGGTGGTTTTGGACAGCCTTTGGGAGCCGTTTCCGCTTTTGTTGATAATCTAGGCACGTTCACTGAAGTTAGAGTTGATTTGTCGGCTTATAACAGTCAGTCTGTCAACATCAGATGGCGTATTGGTACAGATCAAACTGTAGGGGCGGGAGACTGGAAATTAGATG
>CALLLZ010000210.1 GCA_938008005.1 uncultured Marinicella sp.
CCACTGTAAAAAGTAACAAGCTCCATGCAATGAATAAAAATTTGGCTTGGGGAAATTTTTGAATGGTTTTGATTAACATGATAATCCAAACAAAAACCGAAGAAATAATTGCACTGAGGTTAAATAGACTGCTTAATAAATCATATTGTAAATTGTTCAGTAAGTGGAACTGTACCAATGCTGTAAGCATGATGCCGACACGAAAAAACACACAAAGTGAAACTATCTTAACTAACCAGCTATGGCGGAAACTTAAGCCCATAAACTGATAAAAAAACATCAGAGCTACTGTGTCGAAAATAATGAAAAACACCAAACTGCTGTGTTCACCCAGTATGTGCCAAGCTAACCAGGGGAGTTCATTGATTTTTCCTTCTTGCCACAACAATGAATACAACGCGGCTATCATATATAGGGTATACAGTAAATATGAGGTATCTCGGCTGTATAGATAAAACACGGCGTTGAATAAAACCATTGCTATGATGATGCTGTAAACCACAGTGAAGAATTGACTGAAGTTGCTGTCTGATTTGATGTATGACTTGGTATCTACGATGCTAACTTTTGCATATCTATTACTTGCAGATTTAAGTAGCAAATAATGGGTATTATTGATGTTGCTTTGATCGATATTGAAAGCGAACCGCTGGCTAGAAAAATAACGATCTTCATTAGCGTGGTTTCGATATAGGTGGATGGCTTTACTGAAACCATCTTGATTTGAATGGTCGAAATAGCTGGTTTGGATGAGGTATTTTGGAAATAAATTTAAAGTGAATTCATCGACACCTTTGGGCACATCCAGAGCTGTTATTTTGAGCAGCAAGTCCTTTTGATGCTTTCGAAACTCAATGATTTCATCAGGGTCAAAGTCAGTGAATGTTAAGTTGTTGAGTATATTGAGTTTTTTTTGAGGGCTTTTGGAAAAAGTGTTTTTATCAACAAAAGTTTGTTCAATCCGTAAAGGAACTGTGTGTTTAGATGAGTAGCTTAAATCACAACCACTTAAAAAAAACATGCAAAGTGAAAACAACCACAACTTTGTTTTTATATGATATTTGTAAGATTTATTCATGCCAAAGCGCCCCTTTGCTAATCATGTTACCAGAGCTAGAGACAAAATAAAAAACACTGATAGGGGGTAAAGGTGGAAAAATTTAAGTCAATTGAAGAAGAGTTGTCAACGGGTGACCTGATCTTGTTTCATGGTCCTGGGCCTGAAAGTGAGTTGATAGAGTACATCGATCACTCACCTTTTTCACATGTTGCAATGGTGGTGAAGTTGTCAGAATATGATCAGGCTTTGTTGTGGACCAGTGATGAAATTGTGACAATAACCGATGTCTTAGATGGTAAACGTGAAAAAGGAGTTCATCTATTAGATTTGGCGAAAGTGTTAGATTTTTGCAATCATAAAACGGCCAAAAATGGTCAGCATTACAAGTATACTTGGCGAAAATTAAACTATGATAAGCCAGAAAATTTCATGGGTTTGTTGATGCATTTTATGCACAAAATCGATGGCACTGCTTTCCCAAGCTTAGAGGCAATGGCTTTACATTTTATGGCGGGGAAGCTGGGAATTTCCACGGGAAGCAAATCTATGTTTTGTAGTGAGTTGATTACGGATACTTTTGTGCATTTGAACCTATTACCTTTAAACACCGTTATTAATAGTTATTCGCCTGGAAGTTATGCAGAGAATCATGATTTAAAATTCCTCGACGGTGCAGTTTTAGCTAAAGAAGTGAGTTTTGTCTATGAAACTTTATAACTGAGAAGTTCTAAATTTTATTCCTTGATGGTCAATGTAGTTATGTTCGGTATAAAATATAACCACTTTTTGGGAGGCGCTTTAATTGTGAAATTGATCATTGGAAATAAAAAGTATTCGTCATGGTCAATGAGGCCTTGGTTGATATTGAAGGTCAAAGGAATTAAATTTGATGAAGAACTATCGGTTTTAAACTTTGCTACCAATAATCGTCATTTTTCAGATTTCTCTCCATCTAAAAAAGTACCGGTGTTGAAGCATGATGGTATGACTGTTTGGGATTCTTTGGCCATTATGGAGTATGTCTCAGAGTTGTTTCCTGAAAAACAATTATGGCCAGATGATCTGAGGGCACGTGCTCATGCCAGATCGATTGCCAATGAAATGCACAGTGGTTTTCTGGCAATCAGAAATGAGTTTCCAATGAATATGTGCCGAAAGCCAAATGTAGTGAATCCGTCACCAGCTGCCTTGGATGATATAAATAGAATAGAAAAGATTTGGGCTGAATGTTTAGATATGTATGATGGCCCTTATTTATTTGGTGATTTCAGTATATCCGATGCCATGTTTGCACCTGTAGTGAATCGTTTACAGGTGTATAAAGTTCAATGCCAGCCAAGTACAATAAGGTATTGTGATGTGATAACTGAATTGAAAGCGTGGAAAGAGTGGGATCGGGCAGCCCATAAAGAGCCATGGATATATGAAAATGCAGAGATATGATCATGCTGTCGGTTTAACATGTCTTATTGTTTATTTTGGTAAGTATGACCTTGAAATTATGAGAACTCAGGCATAAAAAAAGCGGAAATTAATTCCGCTTTTTGATGGGATATTTTTAATGTTGGCTTATTTCAAATTAGCCAGCATAAAATCTACAGTTACTTTAACTTGCTCGTCAGTTAAATCAATACGTCCACCTTTGGCTGGCATGATGCCAAGTTCACCTGTATAACCTTCAATGGCATGTTGTAGCATGAGCTCTTCACCTAGCGCGATGCGAGCATCCCATTCCGTTGTAAGCAACTTAGGTGCGCCACCAGCGCCGGTAGTATGGCAGGCCATACAAACG
>CALLLZ010000211.1 GCA_938008005.1 uncultured Marinicella sp.
AAAAAAAATATTCAATCTTTATCATTGTTTGTATCATTGGTTCAGGGCTAGCCAATGCGGTATTATCTAATGCACCGGCCATAGGGATTTCCGGCGCAGTGTATGGTTTACTTGTGGCATTTGGCATGATGTGGCCCAATCACACCATTCAGCTGATACTGCCACCTGTACCCATGAAAGCTAAATACTTTGTGATTTTGTTTGCTGGCATTGCCTTGGTCAGCAGTATCAACCCCAGAAATGATGGCATCGCCCACATTGCTCACCTTGGCGGCGCATTGACCGGTTTTCTATTGATTCAATACTGGCGAAAAAAACCACCTTTTAAGTGGTGATTATCTGCGACCTTTTCTAACCGATTTCAAAGTCAAGGTTTGTGAGGCCGGTTGATATTTGACATCCTTGAATAACACATCCAACTCTTTCTGGTTCAACTCTTTGAATTGACCTTTACGGAGTGACTTGGGTAAAAACACCCCTCCGTAACGTACTCGCTTTAAACGGTTTACTTGAATATCTTGAGATTCCCACAGCCTCCTTACTTCACGATTTTTCCCTTCCATAATGGCTACATGAAACCAACTATTGGCACCTTTATCTTCTTCACTGCCTGCTGGCTGAATGTCTGAAAAGTTTGCCACACCGTCCTCTAACTCTACACCAGCCAACATAGCTTTAAGCTTGTCCTCAGTCACCTCTCCAAACACACGGCAGGCATATTCACGATCAATATTGGCGCTGGGATGCATCATGTGATTAGCCAAATCGCCATCGGTAGTAAAGATAAGCAGGCCTGTGGTGTTGATATCAAGACGACCAATGTTTAACCACTTTTGACCTTTGATACGAGGTATACTGTCAAATACCGTACGACGATCCTTCTCATCCTTGCGTGTAGTCACTTCACCTAGAGGCTTGTTATACATCAAAACCCGCGGCATGACATGATCGGCCTCGACAACCCACGCTCTGTTATTCCAAGCAATCTTGTCTCCAATATTTAATTTTTGCCCCAACACCACTGGTACACGGTTAATGGTGATTTGCTGTAGTTTTATAGCAGCTTCAACCTGCCTTCTGGAACCCAAACCACATCTTGCCAATGTTTTTTGGATCCGTTCAGTGGGTTCGACTCCATACTCTTCAGTTTTCATGTTGACTCTTCTTGTTGATTATCCAGATTTTCGTCTGGATCATTATGTTTATTATCACCGGTAACACTTAACGATTTATCTTGAGGGCCATCTTGATCATCAGATAAGCGTTCACTAGATGCAGCGTCTGGTGCATGTTTCAAATCATTGAAATCTAACTCTTGTTCCAATGTTTCAAAATCTTTGATCTCTGCAAGACTGGGTAGGTCTTGTAAAGCACTCAGGTTAAAGTAATTCAAAAAAGTTTGTGTGGTACCTAACATGGCAGGTTTACCTGGAACATCACGGTACCCCAATATGCGAATCCACTCTTTGTCCATCATATAATGAATAATTTTACTTGAAACAGCTACACCACGAATATCTTCGATTTCACCGCGTGTAATGGGTTGTCGATAAGCAATCAAAGCCAATGTTTCTAATAAGGCTCTAGACAATTTTTTAGGCTTTTTTTCCCACATATGCTGTAACCATGGCTGAACAGACTCCCTTGTTTGTAAACGATATCCTTTGGACAGCTTCTTCAATTCTATACCACGGTCTTTATAATCAATGTCCAAATCATTTAAAACTTGGTTTATGTCATTGGCCGTGATTTCCTCATCCGGAAACATTGACACCAAAGACTTCATACTTAAAGGTTCATCAAAAGCCATCAAAGCTGCTTCAACAATATTCTTCACTTCAGAAAGTTCCATACTCAGGACTCCACACCACTGGATTGCAGATAAATTTCACCAAACGGTGAATTTTGTACCAACTCAATTGAATGGGCTTTTAATAGTTCCAGTACCGCTAAAAATGTCACCAACGCGCCCTGCCTGCCTTCCTTGGGTTGAAATAATGACTTGAAATTAACTGTTTTACGACTTAATAAACTATCTAATACCAAAGTCATGCGATCCCTGACACTCAAAACCTCACGCTCAATTGCATGCGAAATTTTTAAATCAGCCCTAACCATAACTTCTTTAAATGCCATAACCAAATCTTGAATAGTTATGTCTATGATGTCTTCTTGCTCTGTTTGTTTGTCCAAATAGACTTTGGCTTCCCAGACATCACGGCCAATTCGAGGCAAGCCATCAATGTCTTCAGCTGCCTGTTTAAATCGCTCATATTCCTGTAGTCGACGTATCAGTTCTGCACGAGGATCCTCTTCATCACCTTCTTCATCATGCGTTTTGGGTAATAACATCCTAGATTTTATTTCCGCCAACATCGCTGCCATAACTAAATACTCAGCAGCCAGTTCAAAATTCATTTCATGCATCAATTCAATGTATTCTACATACTGTTTGGTAATGGCATGAATTGGAATATCTAAAATATCTAAATTCTGTCGTCGAATCAAATATAACAATAAATCTAACGGACCTTCAAAAGCTTCTAAAATCACTTCCAGAGCATCGGGCGGAATATATAAGTCAGTCGGCATGGTGGTGAAAGGCTTCCCTTCAACCATTGCAAAAGGCATTTCCGCTTGTTGTACCACATGACCAGTCATCTTATTATCACCGCTTTTAGTCATTTGTTTGGGCGCCTCAGACAAAATCAATTTCCCCTTTGCCCTGTCTGATGATGTTCACTTCACCCATCGATAAATCTACCACTGTTGACGGCTCTTGAGCACAGTACCCAACATCAATGATGGTGTTAACCCGATTCCCCACTTTCAACTCAATGTCATCAACATCTAATTCATACATATCAGCATTGGGGAATTCTAAAGTTGAAGTCATCATCGGCTCGCCCAATTCTTCCAACAAGGCATTAACTACATTGTGATCTGCTATTCTCACACCAATGGTCTTACGTTTCTGGTGTTGTAATTTTTTAGGTACACGTCGTGTTGCTGGCATGACGAAAGTATAGGCTCCTGGCGTGTGTTGTTTAATCAAGCGAAATGCCACATTATTCACCAACACAAAATCTGTCATTTGTGAAATACTCGAGCACATCATGGTGAAATGGTGTTGTTCATCAATTGCTTTAATTTGAGCCACCACTTTAGGTGCTTTTAAGTTATCCATAACCCAACCAATGGCATACCCTGAATCGGTTGGGTAAATAATCAACCCACCATTCTTCAGAGTATCAATCGCTGATTTAATCGACCTAGGCTGAGGGTTATCCGGGTGTACCCGTAAAATATTCGCCATTCTATACTTCCTCAAACCGATTGGCTTTGCGATTTTTTCTGACCTGTTCTGGGTTCCATACCAAGCCATTCATAATAACCCATACACCGGCTGGCTGTGTTTGGACAGCCGCCACAGCACATCCAATATTAAATACGGCATCCGTGGCATTAAATCGAGCAGGAGTCAAAGCGCCAGTCATAACTATGGTTTTATCCTTAATCGGCTTTAAATATTTAGCAGTTTCAACCATGGTATCGGTTCCATGAGTAATCAGAAAATGTGATTCATCAGATTTCTCAATGACATTAAGAATTAATTCACGGTCTTCATCAGTGATATATATCGAGTCCTTTTTTAATAATGGCACCACTTCAAAATCAAAACCCACATGATATGTATTAAGTAACTCACCTATGATTGGCTTACCGATTTTATAATCACTCAAGTCATCGAAGTACAACTTATCAATGGTTCCACCTGTGGTAATTATCTTTAGGTTTTTCATGCGTCAGTATAAGAGTTTATCGTGGTGCTTATTTTAGCGCTTTTACAGCTCAATTGAGCAGTTATATTTATATAGATACTAAAATGGTAACCACTCTGATGAAGATATACAAGCATCAATCTAACCGAATTGATTGTTGATAAGTTTCACTGACGTTAACTTCATTTTTTACCTGACGTTACTCTTAACTCACTTATAATTAAAGTATTCAGGAACACGTATCCATTTCTGGCGACTATTCTTATTATGTAAAACCAGTTTTTGGTTACTGATACTCTATATTAATTGACCTGGATGATCATAAAACCACCCCTCTTAAATCACAGCATATGGACACTTTCAAATCAATATCCATAAATTCAAGGGGCAGTTTCTTTGTAATACAGATTTTCTTATCTGGTATTCAGATCATAAGGCTGTTCGAATAAAACTAAATCAACCATGGTTCTGATGTTTAAGATTTCTGGTTTAATATTCAACATCACCATGATCCACACGTTTTGAAAACTCAGTTTCAATACCTGCTGAAAGTTGCTTGGCTTGCTCAATCCATTCTTCTCGATCTATACGCCCAGGAAAACTCAATGAATCATCAACCCAGTTCACTTCATCTCTGGTAAATTCTGCGATTTGTTTGAACTGATAAATACCTAAACCATTAAGGGTTTTTTCTAAAACTGCACCAACACCTTTAATTCTTTTTAGGTCATCAATATCAGCTGGAGCCTCACTTAAAAATGAAACTGTTTTAACTGGTTTATTAACCACTGGCGCCACATGTGAACTGGGTGCAGGCTCAACAAAAGCTTGTGATTGCTTAATTGGTTCTTGCTCAGTTTGATAACTGGTTTCATGTTTCTTGTTTCTACAACAAAGCCAGCAGAAAAAACCACCTAAAAGTAAACCTAATATAAATGCCAGCAGTAACCAGACCCATGTTTGAAAAAATAAATATGTCATTTTTTTCTCCGTTATTTAATTGTAAATTCGATGCGACGATTTTTGGCTCGCCCCGTTGGTGTTTTATTATCAGCGATGGGTTGTGTAGAGCCCATTCCTGACGCACTTAGATGCTCCTTATTGGCACCTTTAAGAACCAAATAATTGACCACTGCTTGAGCACGTTTTTCACTGAGTACTAAATTGTTGTATCTTTTACCCGTACTATCAGTGTGTCCTACAACTTCCACAAAAGCATCAGGACATTGCTTTAATACGGCCCCTACTTGATCAAGAACTGCATAACTTTGCTGCTTAATTCTGGCTTGCGAAGATGCAAATAATATCGTGCTTCGATCCATCAAAGATGACAAATCATTTTGGCAAATGTTATTAACTACTGGAACATCATTAATAACTGGCGCTTTCTCTATAACCGGAGTGGGTTTAATCACTCGAATCGCATTGGCTATCTCATAAGCTTTACCTAACTTAGAGGCCATTAATTGCCCTGCTTCAATTTTTAGCTTTTCAGAAGATGTAATACCATTTAATGTCAGTTTCTGACCTTCGAAGTTTAACTTAGCTTCTCCAACCCCAAAACCATTAAATAACTGACTCATACGATCCATCACCTTTAAATTTTTCCCAACTTTCAAGCGATTCACTATCCGATCTGCCCCAAACTGTTGATTCGCTGAACGCAGTAAATCATCTATTTGATTTTGATTTGCCAGTTCACCACTCAATACAACTTGTTGAGGATTAATGTCGACAGCAAATTTAGGGGCCTTAAGAATAATTGGCGGAGATACTTTACCAGCCCATGTAACTGAACTTGCAACTGTATGACCTCTTTGGTCAGTAGTTGACCCAGCCAGTTGTATAACAGCATCTCTGGCAGCATCTGACGGGGCTATACCTGAAATAAGCACGTCACGACCACGATCTTTGGTTTGTATTTCTGGCCACTGATAACCAGCTTGGGTTAATTCTTTTGTGACACTTGATGCCACATCAGCCTCAATCGACCGCCATTTATCACCACCAAATGATAACAACATGATTAAATACAGCAATAAAAAAGCCAGCGCCAACCATAACCAATACTTTTTAAAACAGTTTAAAACCCTCATAACTTATACCTCCCAGAATTCAGTTAAGCGTAAAAATCAAACATCATTATAGGGTAAGTCCACGGCCAAACTTGTTGGCTTTTGTGAATTATTGTCAGAACTCATTAGTTTTTCATGAACTTAAATGCTGTCTTTCTAAAAACAGCAAAAACCATATTTGATTGCATCCTCAAAACATCTTTCTTAACATCTTAACAAACATATAAGTACAATATAAATATAATTTATTTGGATTTTTAAAACTTACTCAATTTAAAACATTTTATTAAGGCATCTCTTTTATAGGTTCATTTCGAAAAAATATTTTTATGAAATAATCTAGAGTATTGAATTGAACTATCTAAAAAATTTATTAGGGGGTCGCTTTTTTTGGGCCAAAGTTCCCTTAGGCAAAGAATGTGAGTAGTTCAGTTTTTACCCATGCATTCTCATTGGTTTTAAAGTAAAATTTCAGAAAATTTTAATGATTAAGTTAAAAAACAACTTTTCTAGCCGATTCTTATTTGCGAATTTTGAATGATTCCAGAACCTACCATAAGCTTTTCATCCATCATTTTACTGTTGGGTGGATTTAGCGGTCTTTTGTTGGGTTGGCTGTTATTGTATCTTCGGCGTAAAAACTTTTCAGCAAACACCTTTTTGGCCATCATACTTGCCTCAAGAGGTTTAACCTTAATCCATCAATTTTTATTTGAAACCCAATTACTCTATCAAACCCCTTCATTAAT
Source organism: uncultured Marinicella sp. (assembly GCA_938008005.1). Classification (GTDB taxonomy): domain Bacteria; phylum Pseudomonadota; class Gammaproteobacteria; order Xanthomonadales; family Marinicellaceae; genus Marinicella. The sequence continues at coordinate 6,607 of CALLLZ010000211.1, forward strand.
TGGCTATGTTTTACTGACAGAGGTTTTGTTACCACCCGCCCTGTATTTGTACGTAAGAAACATGACACAACCTTTTGGATTAAAACTGAAGACAATCGTATATTTTTATCCATCAATTTTAATTGTAATTTTATTGATACCTTTTTTCTATATGGATTTTGAAGTTAAAAAAACCATAGTGGAGAGTAATTTTATTAACTGGCCCAATGGCATTCCCCAAACCACATTTTCACTGGCTTTGATCGTCTGGGCAGCCCAGTTCATATTTTACTTGATACTTTCATTCAAACTTTTACTCCTTCATATTCGAAGTATTAGACACTTTTTTTCATACCATGAAAACATTTCACTCATTTGGATAAGGAATTTCTTACTGCTTAACCTGATAAGTGGTCTATTCATAGCCTACTTTTACATGTCATTTGCACAGTCTGAAGAAAACATTATCCCAGTAATGAGGTGGTTTTTGTATTTCAGTGTTCTGTTGGTGTTTTATTTAGGGTTGAAAGGATTAACTCAACGGCGAATATATAAAGCCAGGTCTGATTTTAAGACCATGGGCCACGTGACCGCTTCAAAAAATAGTAATCAAACTAAAAACAATAAAGACTCCAAACTCAATGAAAAAAAAATAAGTTACAAACCTCAATCCAGTTCTAAATATAAGAACTCTGCATTAACAGATGACCTGTCACAAAATATTTTAACCCGGTTAACTGATGTTATGCAGAATGATAAACCTTATCTTAACAACGATTTAACCTTGCCAGAGCTATCCAAAATGGTATCAACATCACCAAACTACCTATCACAGGTTATCAA
>CALLLZ010000212.1 GCA_938008005.1 uncultured Marinicella sp.
AACGCCAAATTTTTATTGGGTGAATTCAGTGCATTACTGAACGCTCATAATACCGAACTAGCTGTCAGTCCGATTGATGCGTTATTATATGCAGGTTTGTTAGATGCTGTAGCCGATGGGACTGTGTCTCGTAAAGTGGCCAAACAAGTGTTAGAACATATGTGGGAAAGCGGACTGTCTGCAAACGAAATTATTACGTCAAAAGGTTTGGGTCAGATTTCTGATTCATCTGCATTGACTGAATTAATTAGCCAAGTAATTATTGATAACCCAGGCCAAGTGGCTGATTACCAAAGTGGTAATAAAAAAATGTTCAATTATTTTATTGGACAAATCATGAAGCAAACCAAAGGACAGGCCAATCCTGTACAAACCAAACAAATTTTAGAGGATAAATTAAAAAATGAGTAGAGCGTTAATCTGTGGGTCATTGGCCTTTGACAATATCATGGTATTTGAAGATGAATTTGCTAACCATATTCTGCCTGACCATATTCATAAGTTGAATATTTCATTTATGGTTCCGACATTAAGCCGAGTTTTTGGTGGTGTTGCGGGTAATATTGCATACAACTTAAAAATGATTGGTGGTGACCCTATACCCATGGGTGTGGTAGGTAGTGACTTCGATATTTACAGCCAGCGATTACAAAGTTTAGGTATTAATTTAGAAGCTGTTAAGGTTAAAGAAGGTCATTTTACACCACAGTGTTATATTACAACCGATATTAAGAACAACCAAATCACTGCATTTCACCCTGGGGCGATGAATTTTTCTCATGAAAATCATGTTAAGAATTATGCTGATATAAAAATTGGTATTGTTGGACCTGATGGCCGTGATGGCATGATTCAACATGCTGAAGAGTTTGCAGGTTCAAAAATACCATTTATATTTGATCCAGGTCAGGCGATGCCGTTATTTGATGGTGATGACTTGAAAAAATTTATTGAACAAGCCACTTGGATGGCTGTTAATGATTATGAATATGAACTGGTAAAAGATCGCACTGGAATGGATGCCAAGGAAATTGCGTCGAAGCTTGAAGCCTTAATAATCACCAAAGGTGAAAAAGGCTCTGAAATTTATGCAGATGGCACCATGTATCATATACCGGTTGTTAAAGCTGAGGAAGTTGTCGATCCAACAGGTTGCGGTGATGCTTATAGAGCTGGTTTGCTGTATGGCTTGACCAACGATTTAGATTATAAAACATCGGGTCGGATTGCTTCTTTATTGGGCAGCATCAAGATTGCCAGCGCTGGAACTCAAAACCATTACATTTCGAAAAAAGACTTTCGTAAGAAATTTTTGGATGAATTCGGTTACGAATTTTAAATACATTCATTGAGGGCAGAAGAAAAAACCTTGTTTGGTCTGAGGTTTTTTCGTTACTCTGATTTATTTGTTTTGGCTTTTAATTGACAGTTTTTTGAAGGAAAAAACTGAATTTCCTTGTTGCATGTTTTTTGTGGGCCAATCAATAAATTCAATTGAAACTCAGTGGATTTAAATTTTATTTCTGATTGAATGACTGTTTTTTTCTTCATACCCGTATTTTACCTAAATGATATGGGTTTATTCCAATTCAAAATAGCAAAATTTAGAAAATATCACAAAAAATTAATAACAAAGCCTATTTTTTCTGGTTGAAAAATTTATGTGGAAGGTGGGTGTGATAATGACCTTAGTTTAATTTTCAGTGGTTTAATAAGCCATCACTTTGTTGATCATGATCACATTATTCTACCGGAAATGATTGTAACGTTGAGCCTTGAATATAAAGTTAGGTATTTAGTTTTTTGGTCAGTTCGTAGGCTTAACCAAGCGACTAAATGATATTCTGTAATCATGGTTTTAATTTAACAGAAAAAACAGGAAAGATACTTATGAAGTGGTTATTTTTTGGGTTTGTTGGGTTATGTGCTTTTCAGGTTGTTGCAGCACCAGAGGATGATTTTCTATTTACCATTCAAACCCGTGCAGACTTTAATCAGACTTTTGAAATTTTGGCCCACCCAAATGTTTCATCATATAACTACAATATAGATTGTAATAATGATGGTACTGATGAATCTACAGGTGTTAACGGTACTTACATTTGTGATTATACATCGCTACCAGTTGGGACTTTGAGAACCATAAGAATTAAAGATAACACAGGTGATGGAACGGGTTACACAGGTATCAGTTTCGCCTCTGGAAACAGCAGTTCGGATTTTAATAACTCAAGGCAGATCGTTGAACTCAATCAGTGGGGCACGCATAAATGGACAACAATGGAAAGAGCCTTTATGTTTGCTGAATTAATGGTGGTTACTGCGACAGATGTGCCAGATTTGTCAGCGGTGACTGATACCAGCAGGATGTTTTTTGCGGCTAAATTGGCCAATCCTGATACCAGTTTATGGAATGTATCATTAGTTCAGGATATGACCCGAATGTTTTACCTGACTTTTGAAGCTGAGCCTGACACTTCATTATGGGATGTTTCCTCAGTGATCACATTTGAATCGATGTTTCTTTCAGCCAGAAAAGCGAACCCTGACACCAGTGATTGGAATGTATCATCAGCTGAAAATTTTGAAGAAATGTTTGCACAAACAACTGTGGCTGATCCAGATACAAGTGATTGGGAACTGTTTTCTGCGATTAATATGTCCAGCATGTTTCGATCTGCTATGGTCGCTAATCCTGATACTACTGATTGGGAAACAGCTACTGTTGTTTTAATGGACCGTATGTTTGAACGTGCCAGAAAAGCCAACCCTGATACCAGTAACTGGGATGTGACTTCAGTTGAAAATTTTCAAGATATGTTTGCCAATACCTTTGTTGCTGATCCAGATACCAGTCAATGGGAGATAACTTCAGCAACCAATATTACCAGGATGTTTAAGGACACAATCAATGCAGACCCAGATGTCAGTGGTTGGGATGTTTCGAGTATTTTAAATTTTAGTGAGATGTTTGCAGGAGCTCAAAAAGCCAACCCAGATGTCAGTAGGTGGGAAACTTCATCTTTACGAAGTATGACTTCCATGTTTGCTGATGCCAGAGCAGCTAAGCCAGATATGAGCGGCTGGGATATCAGTGAAGTCACTGATGCCAGGAATGTGCTAAAAGGAATTAAGTTGTCGATTGAAGCTTATGATGATCTACTGATTTCTTGGAGCGAGCAAACGGTTCAACCTGCTGTTGAGTTTGAGGGCGGCGATTCAAAGTATTGTAATGGTGAAAATGCCAGAATGTTATTAATGGCTAATTCTGCATGGATGATTAGTGACGGTGGTTTCAGTTGTGATTTTGGTTTGATTTTTGAAAATGGGTTTGAATAACTTTGAAGTTTGAATCATATGAAGTTAGGCGTTAACTTTTGATGTGAACCCAGGTTTTTTGAAATTTAATCTTGATGAAAAGATTTTGTTTCAAAGTTAAATACCTTGCTCATTATTCATTTTTTTGAAACAATAGGTTTAGTTTAAAAATTTATATCATCATGATTGACCAAGATGGTTTTAGGCCCAATGTGGGCATCATCTTGCTCGACAATGAAGGTCAAGTATTCTGGGCCAAGCGAACCAGAGGCAATGGTTGGCAGTTTCCACAAGGAGGCGTTAATGACGACGAGTCTCCAGAGGAAGCAATGTTCAGAGAATTATATGAAGAAGTGGGGTTGAAGCCTCACCATGTGGATGTGTTAGGTTCGACTCCCGGCTGGTTAAAATACCAGTTACCTAAAAAATTCCATAAACGTGACTCTGACCCGTCATTTGTTGGGCAAAAACAAGTTTATTACTTGTTAAAGCTTTTAGAAGACGAATCCAAAGTGGATTTTAATACCACCAATAAACCTGAGTTCGAAGCTTATCGCTGGGTGGATTTTTGGTACCCTGCTGAGAATGTCATACACTTTAAGAAAGGTGTGTATAAACGTGCTTTGAATCATTTGGCTTTTTTAAATAAGTAACTATGAGTATTGCGGTCATCATCACTGACCGCAATACCGATTCCTTATGTAAACTACTACAGAGGCAGTTGCCCGAAGTAAATATCCAACAATGGCCTGATATTGCTGCGCCTGAAGATGTACGCATGGCTGTGTTATGGAATCATCCTCCAGGTATCACGGCTTCTATGCCTAAATTAGATATGGTGGTTTCAATGGGTGCAGGTATGGATCACATTAATGTCGATTCAGATATTTCAGGAAGTATCAAACAAGAACGGATTGTTTCTCAAGCCTTGAAGCAAAATATGGCTCAATATGTACTGCAGTACATATTGAATGATCACCGGTATAACCAAGCTTATCTGAGGCAGCAAACACAGCAGCTATGGCAAGTACTTGAAAGCGATAAAGATATGCCAGTAGTGGGTTTTCTGGGCTTGGGTGAGTTAGGCACATTTGTTGCTGATAAATGTGCTGATTTAGGTTTCCAAACGATGGCATGGACTGTCCGTCAAAAACACCCCGAGCACCCTTGTTTTCATGGAAATTCTGGCTTAAAGAAAGTGTGCCAAATGAGTCAATACTTGGTTGTGCTGTTACCATTAAATGAAAGAACCAAAGGCATCATCAATTCAAAGACCTTATCCTGGTGTAGTTCAGATACGGTGTTGATCAATGTGGGTAGAGGTGGCCATGTTAATGAAAAGGATTTGTTGCGTGCTTTAGACGAAGATGAAATTAAACAAGCAGTGCTTGATGTATTTACCGAAGAGCCATTGCCTCAAAATCACCCATTCTGGACACATGACAAAGTAACCATAACACCACACAGCTCATCAAGGTCGGATATCAATGAGACCGCTGAACAAATCGTTAAGTATTATCAGCAGTTGTGAATAAACTGGGGAATCTCAGTTTATTACTCTTAATTTTATGCATACAGTTAAAGAGCATGTTGTAAGCCTCGTTTTCAAGTTCTTGTTTGGTAATGCATAGGGATGAATTCACCCTGCTACAGTCATTCTCGGGCGGGCTTGAATGCTGGTCAAAAAGTTTTTTTCTGACTAAGAATCTATCTAGTTAAGTAAGATTTTCATTGT
>CALLLZ010000213.1 GCA_938008005.1 uncultured Marinicella sp.
ATTGAAGAGCCAAAGTTCAAGGCAGGAAACGCGAGTAATAGCTAGCTATTGATTAGTTTTCTAACGCAGAAATTTGGATTTTCAAACTTTTTTACATGATTCATGACTTATGCAGAGGTCTCCTATTATAAATTAATGTAAACAGAACTCAGGTGAAGGCGTCACATTGTTACCACTTAAGTTTAAATTTGCTGGATTTCCTGCTACTGAAATGCCTGCACAGTTAGATTGATTGGTTGTATTGTTATTGTAAAAAGTATTGTTCAAATATGAGCCGTTAGAATTTTCTACCTCATCATAAATTGATGCCGCTAATCTACTGTGGTAGACCTTCGTGTTTTTTATCACTAAATTATCAGTACCATCTACGATATCCAGACCAAACCCATTGGAATAGAACACCGATACATTATCCAACACTGCATTATCACAATTGACCAAATAAAAACTTGATGTTCCAGAGTAATCATGCCTTGTTCCTGTGACTGTTAATCCATTTGAGTTATAACACCCCACTTCTCCATCTCCAATTAAAAAACCTTGAGGCCCTGCAGCACCATTATTTCTTCCAACAATATACCCATACCATAACTTTGTATTTACCGCATCGCTTATCCAAATACTGGGGTCTGGAATACCGTTATTTAGGTCCCCCGTCAAAGAGATCCAGTTATTTAAGATACTTGCACCGGAACTACCCTTGATTCCTAAGGCTATTTTAGTATTTTGAATATTAAGGCTCCACATAGTTGGATTCACATCAAAATAAGACAAAACAGCATAAGTTGCCAAGCTACCGCTAGATGACCTTATATTCAGATGATCAACTTGCGACTCATCATTCATTCTTATGATTCGATCAGCTGAAGACACTATGGTGGTTTGTAATGCAGTGACCACTCCATTAACTCCTGTTAATCTTTGACCCAGATTTAAACTGATTGTACTGTTCAAATTGAAAGTCCCTGCAGATAAACATAAGGTTGAATTCGGGCCAATGGCGTTTAAGGAAGACTGTATATCTTGTGTGGTTGTAATAGATAAATCACAAGCACTAATATTTTTTGTTAGCACTAAAAAAAGTATTGTTAACATAACTGTGTTTTTCATTGAATTTCCAAATTGATTTAAAACTACAATTATAAACTTTAAAATATTGCATTTTAGTTAATATTTTATGTGTATATTTATGCTTTTCCGATTTTTAGCATATCGCTATATTTAATAATAGCACCGAGGTGTCACCTAAACAGGGGGAAGTCCAACCTGTAACCAAATACAGCTATCGATTATGAGTCATTTAGAATCCATTAAAAACATATCTTATTTTCCTGTCTTTTCACAAAGATTGGAGGTTTTACTTAATTCACAAATTAAGTAAAAAGTGTCTCTTCAGGTAGATTAATGTTACTATTCAAAAAATATTTTTTAGACTTTAAAACGCATTAGTTAAGGAGATTTTTTTGACAACATCTTTAAATAAAATCGGTCAGTTATCGTTAACGATTATTACTCTGATTATAGTTTTTTTGTATGTGTTTGCAGAATCAAACTACATCCAAAATAAAAACATTTTATTTGATAACTCTTCATTAAATGAACTCATACTCTCATCCTTTGCGATCCTTTTAATACTCTGGTCATTCCCAAGCAAAAGTCAAAGAAAGTGGTTACAGCACGGATTATCCACCTTAAAATTTTTAGTGATTTTTAGCATCCTATTCATGGTGTTCATCGAGGCAGCAATCGTTGATTTTTCAGGCATGTTGTTTGGCCCTGAAGCCATTGTTCATTTTAGCTGGGATGCTTTTGTTTTGGGTTTGAATGAGTATTTATGGCCCTTTTTTGCCTTAATTGTGTTTCTTGTATTGACCGTTATGGTATTGGTGTCATCAAGCCACAGGCTGTTGTCTAACAAAACACAATGGGGATTGTTCATTCTATCAGTTTTGTTGTTGTCTTTTTCTTTCACCCACAGTGTCTTAGGCCGATACACAAAAGGAATCAAAGAATACATGCACTTGAGTCAAATACAAGATGTCAATAAGAATGAGATCTTAAAATTTAAACCATTAGGAATATCCGCACTTGATGTAAATAAATTACAGATTTCAACCAGTGGAGGCAACAACAAAAACCTCATTGTGATCTACCTTGAATCTTTCAGTGATATATTTACCACTTCTTCCCAACACCCCAATTTAACTCCCAACATCAATCGCCTAAAGTCTGATTATGTCTCAATCAACCCTTATATATCTACAGCAGGTTTTACCATGGATGGACTCATTGGTTCCTTGTGTGGGTTTTTACCTAACATGGCATTGGGGAATAACGCCCTCACCGGCAGCGATAAACATTACTATTTTATTCCATGTCTGAGTGATGTACTCAGAGAAGCGCAGTATCACCAAGAGTTTATTGGTGGCGCTAAAAAGAATTTTGCCAATAAAGGCACTTTTTTACTTGATCACGGTTACAACCGAGTGTGGGGCTGGGAAGATTTCAAAAACCAAGAAGCCTACCAAAAACCTCAAAGTCACAGTTGGTGGGGGTTGCATGATGATGATTTATTTGACTTAACGATTTCCCGAATCAACAAATTGAAGGACAAGAAACAACCATTTCATATCAGCGTATTAACACTTTCAACACACCTGAAAGGTTTTTCTGCACCAAGCTGTAAACCCTATGGCATTGATGCAGATAGATATATCAACTCCATTCATTGCAGTGATCAGCTGCTGGGTCAATTTATCGATCAACTCAAATCCGACGGTATATTGGATGATACAGTGGTTTTTATCACTGGTGATCACGGTGTATTCAACACCTCTTTAACTAAAAGCTTATTTGGTGAAGAGATCAGTAACAAAAATATTTTGGGCATAATGATTGACAAAACACCAGACAATACCAACCTACCTTTGGGATTGTATGACATGGCACCCGTGCTGCTTGATAGGCTAGATATCAACCACAATGTAAATTTCATCAACGGTCAGTCAAATGCGTCTACTGATGATCGATTGTTGGTTACTCGTACCCATGCATTTCAAAACGGCCAGCCCCTTAAGCTCAACAGTAAATGCAAAAAAGATGATGAGTTGGATGCCAATAACCTCAGCGTTTGTGCACACAGAAACAGCATCAATGCCTTGCATGGATACACACAGCAGTTCAAACTTGACAAAAGCCACCGATACACAGTGGGTTCAAACTTGAAAGTTGTTTTCAGTGAAGACAAAACCAGCATCAAGGCCATCAATTTCAATGGCACCAGCGTGAAGAAAAAATTTACCAGGAATGGCTTTAAATTGACAGAATATCATTTCGGTACCAATGATGTCTTTTACATTCAATTCGACTCAAATAAAAAGACCATTGGTAAAACATTTTTATTAGACAAATTGAAGCGCCCTTTTAAGACCATCGAATATTTAAGCAAACAATCTGATTTTCCGTTTGTGGTTTTTGGCACGAAACACAGCTTGGATAACGGCTTTAAAGAGAAACTAAATCATTACAGCGGATTTACCTGTCTGAATGACGAGTTTTGTTATTACAAAATGAATGAAATCACAACCCTTGAACAAAACCTTAATAAAACAGAAGTTTCTTTGACTTTTAAAAATTGATCAATGATGTGTGATTTTTTACCCTGGTAACTTATATCCAAACTGTTCTAAAACTTGCGGCATGTGCTAAAATGCCTAGAAATAATAATAATGAGTAAGGTAACTACCATGTCAAAATCACAAACTTTGCAAGATCCTTTTTTAAACGCATTGCGTAAAGATCGTATTCCCGTTTCAGTATTCCTCATGAATGGCATTAAACTACAAGGCGTTGTTGAATCATTTGATCAATTCGTCATCGTGCTGAATAACACCACCAACCAGCTGGTATATAAGCATGCCATTTCTACCATTGTTCCAGCTAAAAACGTCAGCACCTTTAAAATTCAACAGGATGGTGAGGACTGAGCCCTGCCCTTGCAACTTTAACCCATTCAAGCAGTTTCATCTCACGAAACTGCTTTTTTATTGGCCCTACTCAAAGTACCTAACAATCACCCAAACCATGCTGCAAATATCCAACAATAACCAAGAAAAAAAGCAAGGCTCTTACACATGGCAATCGGTTAGGCAGTTCATTGAAAAATGGCGGTTTGTCGAAGACAAGAAGCCGTTTTATAATAAACGTGAAAGCCGTGAGCAACGCAAACCAGAAATTACCTCATTAACTTTGCGAGCACACTCGGTTTTCGGAGGAACGACAACCAAAAGTAGGGGCACTAACCAAGAAGGGAAGCGAGACTCTTACCCATGGCAGTTGGTTGGTGAGCAACGCGAATCAGAAAATGCCTCATTAAATTTGCGAGCGCAGCCGGTTTTCGGAGGAACGACGAAAGAAGGGAAGCGAGGCTCTTACGATGTTTGACCGTTCCAAACGCGGCGATAAAGCTGTTCTACTTTGTCCAACACCCATGCAACGCTCACAACACCCTGAGCAGTCTGATCGCATCAGTGAGTTTTGTGAATTAGTGACCACTGCTGGTGCTGAAATTCTTGATGTGATAACAAGTACACGACAAACCATTGATGCGAAGTTTTATATTGGTTCTGGTAAAGCCGAAGAATTAGCAGAGGCAGTCAAGATACATCAGGCAGATGTTGTGGTTGTTGATGCGGCATTGAGTCCGATTCAAGAACGAAATCTGGAAGCATTAGTCAAAGCCAGGGTACTGGATCGTCGTACTTTGATCCTAGACATTTTCTCTCAACGTGCCAGGTCTTATGAAGGTCAGTTACAGGTGGAGTTGGCCCAATTAAAACACATGTCAACAAGATTGGTACGTGGATGGACTCATTTGGAGCGACAAAAAGGCGGCATTGGTATGCGCGGACCAGGTGAAACACAGTTGGAAACCGATAGGCGACTACTCAATGCACGGGTCAAATCACTGAATGCTAAATTGAATAAAGTGATGCGGCAACGTGAACAAGGCAGAAAACAGCGAAAAAACTCAGGAACAAAGACGTTGGCATTAATTGGTTATACCAATGCCGGTAAGTCAACATTGTTCAATTTACTCACTGATGCCAATGTATATGCTGAAGATCAATTATTTGCTACTTTGGATCCTACTGTCAGGCAATTTACAGCTTTAGCGGGAAGTCAATCTGTTATCAGTGATACAGTTGGTTTTGTACGTGATTTGCCACATGAATTGGTGGCAGCATTTCGCGCGACTTTACAAGAGGCATTAGATGCCGATGTGTTGTTGCATGTGATTGATGACAGCAACCCAGAACATCGTGATCACATGACTGAGGTTTACAAAGTATTGAACGAATTGAAAATTGATGATGTACCGGTCATCGAAATTTATAATAAAATTGATCAATCTGGTGCCAAACCGGAATGGCAAGTCAGTGAATCAGGTTCTCCAGATAAAGTTTGGCTGTCAGCACATAAAAACATCGGTATCGATTTATTACTAAAAGCCATTGAAGAACGGTTACATCGTACCCATTTAATCATCGAATTCGTGTTACCAATGGATCAGGCTCGACTGCGCGCCCAATTATATGAATTAGAAGCAATAAGAAATGAACAGATAGATGATTATGGTCAGTGGCAAATTGAGGTAGAATTGCCTTTAGAGAAATGGCTACAGCTGGCCAAAAGAAATGATAAGAGTAATGAATCAGGCGCTGAATTTGTCAGTGCTTTATTAAAAAAACATGAAGTCAGTACAGAAACAAACCCACAAGACTGGTAAATAACTGGAGAATATGTATGCCTTGGAATGAACCTGGCAACCAAAATTCGGGCGATGATAAAAAGCCCAATGGCAATAAACCTAATAACGGTCGGCCTAACAACAACAGACCTGGTGGTAATAAACCTCCTGAGTTTGATCAAATATTGAGTGACTTAATCAACTCAATCAAACGAACACTTGGCTTTGGCTCGTCATCTGGCGGCTCTGGCGGCAGCGCTAAAAGTAATCAAGCACCCGTATTGATCCTCATCATTGGCTTACTTGGCTTGGCAATTTACAGTTCAGCTTATCAGATTGAGCAAGCTGAACGTGGTGTGGTTTTGGTTTTTGGTGAATATTCACATACCATGCAACCTGGCTTACGTTTCACCTTACCAAGACCTTTTGCTGAAGTTCTTAAGGTGAATGTTGACACCATCCGGCAAGAGGACAACAGTGGCCAAATGCTGACCGAAGACAAGAATTTGATTGAGATTGATTATTCTTTACAATATCGAATCGATGAAGAAAGGGTTAACGATTACTTATTCAGTGTTACCAACCCTGAAAATACAGTTAAACAAGTATCTGAAAGTGTCATGCGTCAGGTAGCGGGCACACGAACACTGGACTTTATCATCAATGAAAATCGAACAGCAGTTAATCAAGAAGCCCGTGCAGAAGTTCAAACCATGCTTAATGAATATAAGACTGGGGTACAAATCACTCAATTGAATATCACTGAGGTACACCCACCAAGTAATGTCAAAGAAGCTTTTGATGATGTTGTTAAAGCCAGAGAAGACCAAAAAACCTTCATCAATCAGGCCAAAGAATATGAGAATGCACGAATTCCGGAAGCTGAAGGTAAAGTGCTAAAGATCATGCAAGAAGCTGAAGGTTACAAACAGTCAATCATTGCTGAGGCCACCGGTAAAGCCGACCGATTCAATTTATTGAGAGCAGAGTACGAATTGGCTCCAGAGGTCACCAGGCAGCGTTTATTTTTAGAGACCATGGAAGGCGTTTTGGGTGACACCTCCAAAGTAGTTATGGATCAAGAGGCCGGTAACAGCATGATGTACCTACCACTGGATCAATTGATGAAAAACCAGCCTAAAAGAATGAACAATGATTCCATTGATCTTGGTACCACAGTGGTTACTCCTGAAATGATGCAGCCCAACATTTCGACTAAATCAAGCACCAGAACCAACAGAACCACAAACCGTGGTAGAGGGGGAAGATAACATGAACAAACTCATTGCTTTATTAATTGGTTTAATGGTGTTGGCAGTTATTGCCAGCTTCTTTTTGTTTACTATAGACGAGAAAGAAACTGCGGTTAAGTTGCGTTTCGGTGAAGTCGTGCAAGCTGGTTATGAACCGGGACTACATGTCAAAATGCCAATTGTTAATAACATCGTTAAATTCGATCGACGAATTCAAACTCTGGACAACGCGCCAGAGCGTGTTTTTAACACCGACAATGAATATTTGATGGTTGACTATTTTGTAAAATGGCGCATCAGAGATGTGAAAAAATTCTTCACATCTAATGGAGGCTTGATTGCCAAAGCCAATGCCAACCTCACTGGCGTGGTTAAAAATGTATTGCTAGAAGAGTTTTCAATCCGAACATTGGATCAGGCTATCTCGACTCAACGAATTGAGCTGATGGAAAATTTGCGCACCCAAACTAAATCACGCTCAGAAGATTATGGAATTGAGATTGTAGATGTACGAATCAAACAGATCAATCTAGATCAATCGGTCAATGAGTCTGTTTACAACCGCATGCGATCAGAGCGCTTGGTTGAAGCTGCAGAACATCGCTCAACTGGCCGCAAAGAGTCTATCAACATACGTGCCAACACCGACAAAAGAATCCGCATCATGTTAGCTGATGCCGATCAAAAGGCAGCAGTTATGCGCGGTGAAGGCGATGCCGAAGCAACTAAATTATTCGCTGAAAGTTATAACAAAAACCCAGAGTTTTACGCATTTACTCGCAGTTTAGAAGCCTATAAAAACAGCTTCCAAGCAGGTTCTGGCAATGTCATGGTGTTAGACCCGAAATCAGAGTTTTTTAAATACTTCAATAACAATGAAGCCAATTGATTGAACACCCAATCATTGCAGCCATAGCCTTGGTGATGATTTTTGAAGGCATCATGCCCTTCATTGCACCCAAGGCATGGAAAAACACATTATTACAACTGGCGCAAATGGAAGATAAGCATTTGCGCATTTTTGGGGCCATCATGATGGTGGCTGGCGCGCTCACTTTTAAATACATTCAGTCATGAAAAAATCTGTTGTTGTTTTAGGCACCCAATGGGGTGATGAAGGCAAAGGAAAAATTGTCGACTTATTAACCGAACGTGCCGATGCGGTAGTTCGCTACCAAGGTGGTCACAATGCTGGCCACACTTTAATCATCAATGATGAGAAAACGGTGTTGCACTTAATTCCCTCTGGGATCTTGAGAGATGGTGTTAAATGCTATATTGGCAACGGTGTGGTCATTGAACCCACCGCTTTAATTAAAGAAATCAAGAATTTAGAAGCATCTGGGGTTGATGTTCAATCACGACTTTACATCTCTAAAGCTGCTCCAGTCATCATGCCATATCACATTACTTTGGATCAATTGCGTGAGTTAAAAAAAGGCAAAAAAGCCATTGGTACCACTGGCCGAGGTATTGGCCCCAGCTATGAAGATAAAGTCGCCAGACGCGGCATACGCATTGGTGATTTATTGAATGCCGAACTGCTCAAAGAGAAACTAACTCTTGTTTTGGAATACCATAACTTTGTGATTAAAAACTATCACGGTGCAGAACCCTTGTCATTCGATGAGGTGTACCAAAATGCTTTGCAACAAGCTGATTTCATCCGTGGTATGTGTATTGATGTCACCGGCGAGCTGCATCAGCATTTAAATCAAGGTGATAAGTTACTGATGGAAGGTGCGCAAGGGTCATTACTTGATATTGATCACGGCACTTACCCTTTTGTCACCTCATCTAACACCACCTCTGGGAGTGCGGCGTCAGGTTCAGGTTTAGGTGCCACCCACATAGATTATGTATTAGGCATCACCAAAGCCTATACCACACGCGTTGGTGGAGGACCTTTCCCCACTGAACTGTTCGATGAAGACGGCTCAGAGCTGGCGAAACGAGGCGTCGAATTCGGTGCCACCACAGGCCGGCCAAGAAGATGTGGCTGGTTGGACTTGGTTGCATTGAAACGCGCTGTTCAAGTGAATGGTGTCACAGGTTTATGTGTGACCAAATTAGACGTTTTAGATACATTTAAAACCATTAAATTGTGCACCAGCTATGGAGACCAACCTTTCCCTGGTTCGGCTGATGAGTGGGAAGCGGTCAAACCTGTATATCAAAGTTTTGCGGGCTGGCAATCATCAACCCGTGGCATGATCACCACCGAAACCTTACCGGCTGAAGCTAAAAGTATTATTGATTTCATTGAGCAGTTTACCGGCGCACCTGTCCATATGATTTCCACTGGTCCAGATCGTTGCGAAAACATCTTATTGGTCGACCCCATGAGCTGATTTATCTTTAAGGATACCCTGATTAAGTATTCTTGCATAAATCAAGAGGCCTTCTCTTTGAAGGCCTTCTCTTTGAAGGCCTTCTTTTTACTGTCTATGAACGCTCTGAAATCAAGCTTCTGCTTTTTCCAATTTTTTCATCGCCAGCTTTCTTTTTAACAACGATAAATGATCCAAAAAAACAATCCCCTTTAAATGGTCAAGTTCATGTTGAATACAAACTGCCAACAAACCTGTGGCAGCCAACTCCTGGTGTTGGCCATCAATATCTTGGTACTTAACCACTACTTGGTCAGCTCTTTTGACTTTGGCAAAAATGCCCGGCACGGATAAACAACCTTCTTCGTGAGTTTGGATGCCTTCCTTTTCAATAATTTCCGGGTTAATTAATACCAATGGCTGATCTTTTTCTTCAGAAACATCAATCACAACCAGCTGAATATGCTGATCCACCTGTGTGGCTGCCAAACCAATACCCGGAGCGGCATACATGGTTTCTAACATATCCTGTGCCAGTTGTTTGATGTCATCATTGATTTCAGTGATAGAAACAGCGACCGTTTTTAATCTTGAATCAGGTAAGGTCAAGATGTTCAGTTGACTCATTATTTTTCTGTATGTAATTTATTATTAAGCAATTAGGTTTACATCTTATAGTTTAGAATGTCATGATAGCAATATGATTGTGATGAATTTTCACTCATTTTTCAGAATTTCACCCAAAGATAAATCAATCTTTGAAGATTAATTTGTTTTAAAACCCAATAAAATCAACTTTTTTTTAGCAATTTGCAGTTTGATTCACATTTTTTGTTTAATTTTATTCTTAAAATGGCTAAACTAAAGTTTTAGGAAAATCAAGGGTTTGCCGACGATGTTTAAAAAACAACATTTAATTATAGCGTTACTTATTGGATTTATTTTCTCAGCCAACGCTCAAGAAGTAGAACTTAATCCAAGTCATCCAAACACCTACGTGGTCCAAAAAGGAGACACTTTATGGGATATTTCCTCGGTGTTTTTGAAGTCACCTTGGCTGTGGCCAGAGATTTGGCATGCCAACCCACAAATTGACAACCCGCACTTAATATATCCAGGTGATCAAATAAACTTAGTTTATATTGATGGCAGGCCAACACTGACAGTTAACCGCAGTCACCCTACAGTCAAGCTGGGGCCCAAAGTCAGAGACATCGACCATAATTCAGCCATTCAAACCATTCCACTCAAAGACATTGAACCCTTTTTGAAAAAGTTACGTATCCTCAACCAAGATGATATTGATGCCGCCCCTTATGTGGTTGCTGCCGAAGAAGAGCGTTTTCTCGCCTCGACCGATGATTTAATATACGTCAGAAACTTAAAAAATGCCCGCCAAGGCGATCGCTTAGCTATAGTTCGTCCAACTGTTATATACCGTGAACTGCCTATTGATTACCCTTGGAAAAATTCTGACAACCATAAAATTGATTCGATCGAATGGCGTAAATCACCTACTCACACTACTGCCGCTGTGATGTCCAGATTTTGGAAAAATTACATTGCTAAAGCTTATTGGGACAATGTCAAAATTCTCGGCTACGAAGTGGCTGATACAGGTGTTGCTGAAGTGGTTAGGGTGGGATCAGGTGAAATCACTACTCTAGAAGTCATTGATGTAGATACTGAAGTAAAAAAAGGTGATTTAATTTTACCGCTTGACTCTTTTAATTTTGACCCTTATTTTCAACCTAAAGCTGCAGAAATAAATGATGACAACATACGTATTGTGGCATTAAACAATGCATTGTTTGGCAGCGGTCGCAGACAAATTGTAGCCATAAGTAATGGTTCGGACCAAGGTGTTGGTGTTGGTGATGTATTTTCAGTTCATAGCCCTGAGCGTGTCATCAGGGATGAAGTCATGCACCCGAAAGAAGACTTAAAAACTTTATTCAAACCATCTAAAGCCAAAGTCACATTACCGATGGAGCTGAATGGTCATATTATGGTGTTCAAAACTTTCGAGAATATCAGTTATGCCATCATCACCGATGGCAATCGCCCTATCAAGCTTTACGATTACGTCAAATTACCTTAAATAGAAATAAATAAAGGAATCTGAAAAACACAGGAAGTGTCTGAGCTAACCAACAAAACGTCTTGGCTGCATTTACTCAATGCGCCAGGACTTGGCTTTGCCCGAATCTCAAAATTATTGGAGCTCTTTGGTGATGCGAATGAAATTATCAAACAAAGAAACTTCTCACCTGAACTAAAGATACCTCAGCGTGCAATTAATTATTTGTCCAAAGCATCTAGTGATGACATTCAACAAGAACTTGATTGGTTAGAAAAATCCAGTAACAATGTTTTAACCCTTGATGATCCTTTATATCCGCCACAATTAAGGCAAATCAGCGACCCACCTATTTTGTTGTTTCTCAGAGGAGATCCACATGTTTTATTACTACCACAATTGGCTGTAGTTGGGAGCCGGAACGCCAGCCAAAGTGGTCTGAACAATGCCCATGCTTTTTGTTACGATTTAGCTAAACGTGGACTGGTGATAACCAGTGGGTTGGCTGCTGGGATTGATGCCCAGGCTCATCAAGGAGCCATTGATGCAAATGGCCAAACCATTGCGGTAATGGGAACTGGTATCAACACAATCTATCCAAGAAATAATCAAAAACTAGCTAAAACGATTCCCCAACAAGGTGCGGTTATCTCTGAATTTCCATTTAATACACCGCCCAATGCACACAATTTTCCGAGGCGAAACCGTGTCATTGCTGGTTTGTCTTTGGGCACTCTTGTAATTGAAGCCGCGCAAAAAAGTGGCACCTTGATCACTGCCAGATTATCGATGGAAAACAATCGTCCAGTGATGGCCATTCCTGGAAGCATTCACAACCCACTGGCCAAAGGATGTCATCAATTGATAAAACAAGGTGCTCAATTAGTGGAATCGGCACAAGATATCTTACAGGAAGTATCACCCAACATTACGATGTTAACTGATCAATTACAAGCATCAATCCAGAATATAAATAATGAAACTCTTGAAAAACACAACCAAGAACCCACTATTAAGCTTTCTGATTCACAACAGCACATTTTCAACCATTTAGACTTTAATCCAATTGCATTTGATGATATTGTTACATTAACCGATTTATCCAGTGCCGAAGTCGCATCTGATTTGTTAATTATGGAATTATCGGGATTGATAGAGAAGTTACCCGGTTCAAAATATCAAAAAATATGAATGAAAACATCATTGACGTGTTGGTTTATTTGTTTGAGAACTACTTATCAGAGCAAACCAACTTAAAAGAACAATACACCAAAAACAATATTTACAGTGGATTAGAGCAAGCTGGTTTTGAAAAACCTACTATTGATCATGCCATTGACTGGTTGCTGAGTATCAACGACAAACAGCATCAAGTCATTAACCAATCTGCCGATGCAATCAGGTATTACTCACCATTTGAGGTCGAACTGTTAGATCAAGACGGCATTGATTTCATCTGCTATCTAGAATCCACAGGCATCCTCTCTCCAACCACACGAGAATTGTTGCTTAATGGTTTGCTTAATCTAAATACTGACAATATTGACGTGGATGATTTACAATGGCTTGCTTTGATTATTTTATTTTCACAACCGGACGAGGAACAAGCCTTTGCATCAATGGAAAGTTTGATGTTTGATCCACCGGTCGATCATGAACATTAAACCATGGCTGAAAACTTACTGATTGTAGAATCACCCGCGAAAGCAAAAACCATCGAAAAGTACCTTGGCAAGGGTCACAAAGTATTGGCCTCTTATGGCCATCTCCGTGATTTATTGGCCAAAACTGGCGCTGTCATCCCTGAAAACGATTTTGAACTGAAGTACGTTGATGTTGAAAAAAATAAAAAACACATCGATGCCATAGTTAAAGCCGCAAAAAAAGCCAACACCATCTATCTCGCTACAGATTTAGATAGAGAAGGTGAAGCCATATCATGGCATGTGGTAGAAATACTCAAAGCACGAAAAATATTAAAAGATAAAGAAGTCAAACGGGTGGTATTTTCAGAAATCACCAAATCAGCCATTCAAGAAGCTGTAGCCAACCCACGTGAAATCTCTATTGAAATGGTCGATGCACAACAAGCAAGACGTGCCTTGGATTATTTGGTAGGCTTTAATTTATCCCCCTTGCTTTGGAAAAAAGTCCGCAGAGGCCTGTCAGCTGGTCGAGTTCAATCTCCCGCTTTGCGATTGATTGTTCAGCGAGAAGATGAAATAAATGCCTTCATCAAAGAAGAGTATTGGACCATACATGGTCAAATGGCCTTAGGAAAAGAAGGTTTTGAGTCCAATTTAAATATTTACGCTGGCAAAAAACTGAAAAAGTTTGATATCAACAACCAAGAACTTGCCGACCAAGCACTGACACAATTGCGCAGCCAAGCTGGAAAACAATTGACAGTCACGGAATTAACTCAACGCGAACGAAAAAGGAAACCCGCTGCACCGTTTATCACTTCAACATTACAACAAGAAGCTGCACGTAAACTTGGGTTTACCGCCAGAAAGACCATGCAAATTGCGCAACAACTGTACGAAGGCATGGAAATCGATGGACAGCCGCAGGGCTTAATCACTTATATGCGTACCGACTCCTTGAATTTAGCCAATGATGCGATCAGCGAAATCCGAGGCGTAATTGAAAGCAAGTACGGCGCCAATTTGGTTCCTGAACAACCGAATTTTTACAAAAGCAAATCTAAAAATGCACAAGAAGCGCATGAAGCCGTACGAGCTGTATCTGCACAATTGATTCCATCAGAGATAAAAAAATATTTAGATAATGATCAGTACCGGCTTTATGACTTGGTTTGGAAAAGAACTTTGGCCAGTCAAATGATCAATGCCACCATCGGCACAGTTTCTGCTGATTTTACTTTTGGTGACGGACATAATTTGCGCGCCAATGGCTCAACCATTCTTGTTAAAGGTTTTTTAGCAGTCTATGAAGAAGGCCTTGATGATGCTAAAAAAGATAAAAATAAAGAAAAACATCTGCCCAACTTAAAAAAAGGCGATGTGGTTAATGTCAATGAAATTAATGGCGTTCAACATTTTACTGAACCTCCACCAAGGTATTCAGAAGCCTCATTGGTTAAAGCACTGGAGGAGTTTGGTATTGGACGACCTTCTACTTACGCCAGCATTATCTCCACCCTATTAAACCGCGATTACGTAGAGTTAGAAAGTAAACGCTTTATTCCAACCGACGTAGGTAAAGTGGTTGCCAGATTTTTAGAGGCCCACTTTAAAGACTATGTCGATTATGAATTCACGGCTCGCCTTGAAGATTCATTAGATGCGGTTTCACGTGGCGAAAAATCTTGGAAACCTTTGATGAAAGAATTCTGGGAACCTTTCATCGCGTTGGTTGAAGAAAAAGAAGAGTCCGTTTCTAGAGATGAGGCACAGTACAAACGTGAACTCGGAACGGATCCGAAAACAGGTAAACCCATGTCCGTTCGGATTGGGAAATACGGTACTTTTGTACAAATAGGCACGCGTGATGACGAAGAAAAACCTCAATTCGCGGGTTTATTACCTGGTCAGAAGCTAGATACCATTACCTACGAAGAGGCCATAGCATTATTCGATTTACCACGTGATTTAGGTGAAACCAGCGAAGGTGAGAAAGTTTCTGCCAACATAGGACGATTTGGCCCATATATCCGGTATGGAAATAAGTTCGTTAGCATTAAGAAAGATCAAGGCGACCCATACACCATTACTTTTGAGGAAGCTTTGGTGCTGGTTACCGAAAAGAAAATCGCTGACGCCAACAGAATCATCCAAACTTTCGATGATGGTATTCAAGTATTGAATGGTCGTTGGGGACCTTATGTCACCGATGGTAATAAAAATGGAAAAATACTGAAAGACCAAGACCCCAAAGCTTTAACACATGAAGAGTGTATAGAAATTTTGGCCAAAGCACCTGAAAAGAAACGCCGAGGCAAAAAGAAAGTAGCGAAGAAAAAAGTGGCTAAAAAGAAAGCGACTAAGAAAAAAACAACCAAGAAAAAAACAGCTAAGAAAAAGACCACGAAAAAAACGACTAAAAAGAAAGTTACCAAGAAAAAAGCGGTTAAAAAATAAAACATGTCTGAAATTGGTCAATCCATCCACTCAGCAGTTGCGGCCGTTCAATCGGGAGGGTTAGTCGTCTATCCCACCGAGGGTGTTTATGGGATTGGTTGTGATTACCGCAACCAAACTACTGTTATGAAGTTGCTGCGACTTAAACAACGCTCCGTGAAGCAAGGGCTGGTTTTGGTTGCCTCTCATATAGAACAAGTGCTGCCTTTAATCCAACCAACTGACCGGTTACATTTAGCACGTGCTTTAAAAACCTGGCCAGGACATACCACTTGGGTATTTCCCAGTACAACACTCACGCCTGATTGGATCACTGGAGATTATACCTCTGTTGCAGTCCGTGTTAGCAAACACCCAACAATTAAATTTTTATGTGATGAATTAGGCCATTGTTTGGTTTCAACCAGCGCCAACCTCAGTGGACAAACTACTCCCTATAATTGTCTTGACATTCAAAGTATATGGGGCAACCAAGTTGATTACTATTTAGATTTACCTTTGGGTGATGCCAATCAACCTTCTACCATTAAACTGGCCTCCGATGGCCACCAACTGCGATGAAATTGGAACTCAGATCACGCATCTACTCATTAGTCACTACTGTACTAACACCTCTGGTGTTAATCAGGTTAGCCACTCGCGGCATTAAAACCAAAGCTTACTTACAACGTTGGCATGAACGATTTGGTTGGTTCAAATCACCTAAGTTTGAAAAGCCTTCAATTTGGGTACATGCGGTATCGGTGGGTGAGGTGAACGCCGCGATTCCATTAATTAAAGCTTTAATGGAAAAATATCAGGATCATTGTTTTGTGTTAACCACCATCACCCCAACCGGTTCTGATCGGGTACAGCAAATCTTTGGTAATCAAGTTTTTCATGTTTATTTACCGTACGATTTACCCGGTGCTGTCAAACGTTTCCTTCGTAAAACTAAACCTGATTTGGCCGTAATCATGGAAACTGAAATTTGGCCCAATCTATTCAGGTTTTGTAAAAAACGCAGTATTCCGATTGTGGTTGCCAATGCGCGGCTTTCTGAAGTATCAATGAAAGGTTATCGTTGGGTTGAATCATTAGCAGCCAAAGCGTTTAATGACACTGCATATGTTGCTGCGCAAACTGTAACAGATGCAAAACGCATGATACAACTGGGTTGTTATCCAAAAAAAATATTCGTCGTCGGTAGTTTAAAATTTGACATCATCATAGAAGATCACATCATTGAAAAAGGTGAAGAAATACGTGAACATTATCAGAACAGTCGATTGGTTTGGATTGCAGCCAGCACCCATCAAGATGATGAGAACGAGGTACTTGAAGCCTATGTTGTTTTAAAACAGCGACATCCAAAACTGATGCTGGTTATAGTACCAAGACATCCAGAACGTTTTCAAAGCACAACCCAAGCCTGTAGAAACAAAGGTTTTAATACCCAATTACGCAGTGAAATCGGCCTTTGTGACATCGATGGTGATGTTTTTGTGGTTGATACCATGGGTGAAATGTTAGAATTTTATGCTTCTTCTGATATTGCATTTGTGGGTGGTTCCATTTCTAACATTGGCGGACATAATGTACTTGAAGCAGCGGTGTTTTCTTTACCGGTTTTGGTTGGAACCAACACCCACAACTTCACTGAAATTACCCAACTACTCAATGATTGCGGTGGGTCACAAACAGTCCATGATGCCAATGATATTATACGCAGTATGGAATACTTAATAGAGAATGAAGATGCTCGAGTTAATATGGGCAAAGCAGCACGTAAACTTGTTGAACAAAATCGAGGTGCAGTTAACTTAACCATGAACTTGATTGAATCAGCCATGGAACACAAAGCCCTCAATGCAGAACTAACCGCCAAACACTTTCCGAGGATAATCCAATGAAAAAATTATTACTTATTTTACTGGTTATGGTTTTAATAACCGCATGTAGCACCAATCCCCACCACAGTGCCAATGACCACAGTGATATGGCTGATTTTTATAAACCAGTTAGAGGTGATTATTGGGCCACACGTTACAGTTATCCTACATTTCAATACCAACAAAGCTGGATGGTAGAGGCCAAAGAATCCCATCTTAAGAACCACCAGAAACCACCATCAAGAAAAAATAACAACACCCGATCATTCAAAGGCCTTGACCCTGCTGCTTTTGTTGCTTTAGGCCCAAAACCCTTAGGTAACCCTGCAGGAACTGCTTATTCTGGTCGCGTTAATGTCATTGTGAGCAACCCTGTAGATCCCACAATTGCTTATATAGGCGTCGATGGCGGCGGCATCTGGAAAACTGTCGAGTGTTGTGATGAAGACACGACGTGGCAAAACGTCACCGACAACACTTCAATCAATGGTGGAGCCATTGGTGATTTACACCTTGATCCTAATGACCCCGATATCATTTACGCCGGAACGGGCGATTTACGCTATGGTTCATATTCTTTTGGTAGTGCCGGCGTTTTACGCTCTAAAGATGCAGGTGCAACCTGGGAAGTTTTGGGCGAAGCTGAATTTGCTCCCTACCGTGAACAATCTGCAGGAGAGTTTCCACAATATCAAGCCATTGGTCGTGTCAGAACCAACCCATTGGATTCAACACAAATTGTAGTTGGTACCAAAACAGGGCTATTTTTCTCCTACAACGATGGTGCCGACTGGACCGATGCTTGTCTAACCAATGCATTCGACACCCAAAGACAAGACCTAACTGGTTTAGAAGTTAACTCCGATGGTGAGATTTATGCTGCCATTGGTACTCGAGGACACAACACCACAGTACAACCTGATTTAGATCAAAATGGGGCCAATGGAATATATAAAACAAGTTTCCCAGCTTCCGGCTGTCCAACTTGGACACTCGTTACTACTGAAAACAATGGTTGGCCAACTGACACGGCAGAAGGCCTGCCTTTTCCAAATAATGATTTGGGCCGTATTGACCTGACCATGGCACCTTCTGACAACGAAGTACTTTATGCTCAAGTGGCCGACATCAGTACTCGCTCTGTGAAAGGTGTTTGGAAAACCACCGACGGTGGGACCACTTGGAACCAAGTGGCCAATACCGGAGACTTTATTGGGTGTGATGACAGTGGCACACAAGCTTGGTATGACATGGGTATGAGCGTATCACCGACTAATTCTGATGAACTGTTTCTCTCAGCAGTAGATTTATTTAAGTCCAGCAACGGTGGTGACACTTTCACCAACAGTACCTGTGGCTACGCTGGGGGGCCTAACTCTGGCGACTTTGTTCATGTAGATCATCATGCCAGGGCTTATGTCGCTGGTGACCCCTCTCAATTATTGGTGGGTAATGACGGCGGGGTTTACTACACCAGTAATGCAGACGCAAGCAATCCCCGCGACATCATCTATACCCAACTGAATAACAGCATCAACACCATTGAGTTCTATTCTGGTGACATCAGTGCCGATTTCAGCAACAGCACAGAACGAGTAGCTGTCGGCGGCGCCCAAGACAACGGTTCATCTGTCGCCTTGTGGGACACCAACACTGAAACATTCGAAGCCAAACCTTGGACTCAGGTTAACGGTGGTGATGGAATTTATGCTGCTATTGAACCAATCAATGGCCAACGGGTTTATGTAGAGTCTCAATTTGGTAACATGCGAATCAGCACCAATGGACCATTAGGCCCTTACGGAAACTTTGCTAACCCTTGGTCTGCCGACAGTCGAGTGCCTTTTATTTTTCCATTTCATTTGAATAAACATGATTGTTTAGGGGGCTCATGCGATCAATTAATGGCAGGGACTTACCGCATCTGGGAAACCACAACCGGTGGTTTAAACAACGGTGCTTGGTACATCAACAGTCCTGACTTGACCAAAGGCGTATTAGGCAACCGTTCTATCATCAACCAAATGCACTATGGTATCTCAGATGCCACCATTGCCATCGTTGGCACCAATGATGGTAATGTGTATTATGGTTTTAATATGGGACAAGGCAGTGCCAACTCAGCCACATGGGTTGATGTCACCGATGGAAACACCGTATTACCCAATCGACCTATTTTAGACGTGGTCACTGATGGTACTGATGCCACCAAAGGCTATGCAGCAGTTGGTGGGTTTGATCAAAATACACCTGGCACACCTGGCCACTTATTCGAAGTAACCTGTAACAGCGATTGCAGCAGTTTTTCTTGGTTAAATAAATCTGGTAACCTGCCCAATATTCCAATAGACAGTGTCATGGTAAACCCCAATATTCCTGGTATGGTTTTTGCAGGTACCGACTGGGGTTTGTACTATACAGAGGACATCAGTGTAACTGAACCAACCTGGTTCCGCTTTGATCAGGGCTTACCTTCAGTGATGATTTGGGATATGACCATTGACCGAGGAGCCACCACTTTAGTTGTCTTTACTCGTTCGCGGGGTGCATATGTGTGGCCTTTACCACTTGAATTGAATGATGATTTGATTTTTAAAAATGGTTTTGAGTGATACTGATTTCCAGCTGTGCACTTTTGCCGAGCTAAACAAAACAGACTTATACCAAATCATGCAATTACGCAGTGCTGTGTTTGTACTCGAACAAACCTGCGCCTATCAGGACTTAGATGGTTTAGACTCAGACAGTTTACACCTGTTCAAAAAAACTGACAGCCATACAATAACCGCATATGCGCGCATCCTTACACCTATACAGTGTGAGGATGCGCATAGCAGTATTGGTCGGGTCGTGGTTAAAAAAAATCAACGTCATGGCAACATTGGTCATGCGCTGATGCAAACAGCTATCAATGCAAGCCTTAAGCATTTCCCCAAACACCCAATTAAAATTTCTGCCCAAAGCTATTTGTATAACTTTTATCAACAACTGGGTTTTATCAACACGGGCCAATTTTATTTAGAAGACCAAATTCCTCACCAAGAAATGGTGTATCAACCTGTTAATCAAACACCATAATATACAAAGTTTTCTTGAGTAAAACCTGATCTATTCAAGTTAACAAATGATAACTGTGTCGATATTCAAATCTAGCTTGGGTATAATCATTGTGTTTATTTCAATGAAGTTTTTATGACACATTACATCAGCACTGAATCCAACAACCAAAGCATTCCAGTAGTCCCAATTTTACAGGGTACTTATGAAACCTGGTATAACGCCCAAAACGAGTACCTTCAAGCGGTTGCTAAACAACATGAGTTAGGAAAAAATATTGGAAGCTTTATATTGGATCGTAAAGCCGATGGAAGCTTAGCTAAAGTTTACCTAACTATTGGAGATGACCTCAATCCATATGAGTTTTGTCATGCTTTTAAAAAATTGCCAATAGCACATTACCATGTTGAATGCGATGCATCAGAGGTTACCAACGCTGTTATTTTGAGCTGGGGTTTTGGCAGCTATCGTTTTGACCGATACCTCACAGAACGAAATGCGGCTGTTCTGGTTATTGATGCAAAAATTCATGCCTCAGAGTTATCAACAATTAAAGCCACCTGTTTAGTGCGGGATTTAATCAACACGCCTGCCGATGATATGGGTCCAACTGAAATGTCTGCATTTGCCGAACAGTTTGCTGAAAACAACCAAACCACTTTCACTGAAACCATTGGCGAAGCTTTGTTAACCGAAAACTTTCCATCCATTCATATTGTTGGCCGAGCCAGTCATAAAGCACCTCGCTTGATTGAACTTAATTGGGGTGAAGAAAAACACCCGAAAATATCTTTGGTCGGTAAAGGTGTTTGCTTTGACACAGGTGGCAATAACATGAAACCAGCAAGCTCAATGCGCTGGATGAAAAAAGACATGGGTGGAGCTGCTCATGTTTTGGGCTTGGCACAATTGATCATTGATCACAAATTACCCGTTTGTTTACAAGTGTTGATTCCTTGTGTAGAAAATGCTGTTGCTGGTAATGCTTACCGACAAGGTGACATAGCCAAGACTCGCTCTGGACAAACCATTGAGATTGGTCACACTGATGCTGAAGGCCGGGTCATCTTGGCAGATGCTTTAACCTATGCGTGTGAATCAGGTCCAGATTTGGTAAT
This sequence comes from uncultured Marinicella sp., assembly GCA_938008005.1. GTDB lineage: Bacteria > Pseudomonadota > Gammaproteobacteria > Xanthomonadales > Marinicellaceae > Marinicella. The sequence continues at coordinate 21,562 of CALLLZ010000213.1, forward strand.
TGATTATGCCACATTAACTGGTGCAGCCCGAGTGGCGATGGGTCCAACTGTCACCCCTGTATTCAGTAACCGCAAAGAAGTCAATAACGGGATTTTTGAAAATGGTGAAATCTCTCACGACCAAACTTGGCCATTACCCTTGCAACAAAGTTACAACAAATACATCAAATCAACAGTAGCAGACCTCAACAATTCAGCCACACTTCCTCAAGCTGGATGCATCACTGCTGCCTTGTTTTTAGAACATTTTATTGACCCAGAAATTTCATGGGTGCACATAGACACTTATGGTTGGAACTTTGGTGACCGTACTGGCGGCACAGAAGGTGGTGAAGCATTGGGCATGATGGCCGTATTTAATTGGTTGAAAGGCCAATACCCTACTGACACAAAAAATCAAGGATAAAAGACATGGCTGAAAACACTGAACACCTACATTTTGGTCAAGGCCAAGGTAAAGACCTCAAACCAGCCCACATCTTAGGTCATTTTGCCAATCGGCATGGTTTAATCACTGGTGCAACAGGAACCGGTAAAACCGTTACTTTACAAGTTTTGGCTGAAAACTTTTCATCCCTTGGTGTCCCGGTTTTTATTACAGACATCAAAGGTGATGTTTCAGGCTTGTCACAAGCAGGTAAACAGAAAGAGTTTCTAGATAATCGCGCCAAAGAGTTGAATATTAAAAACTACCGTTATGAAGGCTCACCCACCATTTTTTGGGATATCTTCAAAAAACACGGTCACCCTGTACGTACCACCATCCAAGAAATAGGCCCCATGTACCTAAGCCGCTTATTAGAACTCTCTGATGTTCAAGAAGGGGTAATCGCTGTGGCATTCAAATATGCGGAGGTCAATAAAATGGCCTTATTAGACTTAAAAGATTTGAAGTCTTTATTACAGTTTTTAGGTGACAATCACAAAACCATATCGAGTGAGTATGGCCGCATCACTAATGCTTCGATAGGAGCAATTCAGCGACGTTTGTTAAGCCTAGAATCTCAGAGTGGAGATAAATTATTCGGCGAACCTGCGCTTGAATTAGCTGATTTGATGCGTCAGGACATGTCAGGCAATGGAATCATCAGTATCATGGAGTCACGCGATTTAATGATGAAACCACAATTGTATGCATCTTTTTTATTGTGGTTAATGACCGAACTATTTGAAACTTTACCTGAAGTCGGCGACCAGCCTTTACCTAAACTGATTCTATTTTTTGATGAAGCACATTTAATTTTTGAAGACTCTCCTAAAGAGGTGCTTAAACGAATTGAACAAGTTGCCAGACTCATTCGCTCCAAAGGAGTGGGCATATATTTTTGTACCCAATCACCCGGCGACATTCCTGAAGACATATTGGGACAATTGGGCAATAAAGTTCAACACGCACTTCGAGCATATACACCTAAAGACAAAAAAGTCATACGAGCTGTAGCAGATTCATTCCGCCCTAACCCAGACTTCGATACTGCTGATGTCATCACTAACCTAGGTGTAGGTGAAGCCTTGGTTTCTACCTTAGAAGAGAAAGGCGCGCCGTCTGTAGTTGAACGCGTCAAAATAGCACCTCCACGATGTCGTATGGGGCCAGCCACTGATAAAGAACGAAAAACAGTGATGCAACGATCCCCAGTTGGCAGTAAATATGATCAGGACTTAGATCGAGAATCTGCTTATGAAAAACTCACCAAACGCAAAGCCGAATTAGCCGAACAAAAAGCCAAGGAACAAACTCGCCTTGAAAATGAAGCCAAGAAAATTGCTGCCGAAAAAGCCGCCAAACCTAAACGTAAACCGGGCAGACCAGCTGATTCATTTTCTACCAAAATCGGCAAATCTTTACAACGCAAACTGACCACCAAAGCCGTCAATGCCGTCTGGAAGCTCTTGTTTGGACGCAGGCGATAATTAATGACTCTTGCCGGCATAGCATTGTTGGCAACCCTTGGGTTGATAGTTGGCTTTTTCGCCGGCCTGCTTGGTATTGGAGGAGGCGCTATCATGGTGCCAGCATTAACTGCCTATTTTCTGTGGCAAGGGACTAGTCCAGATTCTGTTGTGCATCTTGCTTTAGCCACTTCAATGTCATGTATTATCTTTACCGCTGTATTTAGTATACACACACACCACAAACACCAAGCCATTATTTGGCCTATCACTGTAAAAATAAGCCCAGCCGTATTGTTAGGCAGTGTTTTAGCCACTTTTTGGGTGACTCAAATCAGTTCTAAAACTGTTGCGCTGATATTCATGTTACTGATGTTTTTAATCGCCTTACAAATGGTTTGGGGTTTTAAACCCAAAGCGAAAACCACCAAAAAAATTAAAACCATTGAACTGATTCCAGCCGGCTTTATCATTGGCTTCATTTCAGCCATGATTGCCATTGGAGGCGGGTCACTAACCGTGCCTTATCTGAGCTTCCACCAAATCAACATCAAAAAAGCCATTGCAACTGCCGCCAGTATTGGTTTACCCATAGCCGTAGCCAGTTGTTTGGTTTTTTCTATACAAACCACCCAACAAAATAATCTACCAGATCAAATCATCGGCTATATTTATTGGCCCGCCACTGTTTTAATCACCTTGGGCAGCTCATTAACCACATCATTAGGCGCTAACCTAACACATCGCCTACCCACCGATTTTCTGAAAAAAGTATTCGCTTTATTAATTGTATTATTGGCAATAAGAATGTTTTACACATTTTATTAAGGAAGCGCTAGTCGTCGAGTTACCCATAGTTTGAGAATCAGAAGAGATAAAATCAAATACTTACAACCGTTTTAACCTCATAAAATGAGATTCAGTAAAGCATAATTTGAGATTTTCTAGACATTGACACCCATAGTTTGAGATTTTCTCTGTAGAGCCTAACTTCTTTTTTACCCATTTTTTAACTGTAATTTATCCCTGTGATTTGAAGGAAAGCCAATTGGTAAGTTCTGAGTTTATTAGACACTTTTTTGACTCTCAAAGAATATTTGTTCATACAAGGGGCTTTAAGTGTATTTTACCGTGTTTTACCACTTAGATTAGTTCATAAGCTCAATTCAAGGTTGTTGACTACTTTCTTCTTTTATCAAAATCAATAATGTTTGATTCATACCTAGAATCTACACCAAGTTTTTTTGCTTTCTCATACCAAATTTCAGCAAGCTGTTTGTCTTTTTTTACTCCGATACCAAAATAGTAACATCTACCCACCTCTTCAAAACAGTCTGGTGAACCATATAAGGCACCTTTAATATATAAACTAAAAGCTTGGTATAGATCCTTTTCTATTCCAAGCCCTTTTTCATAGCTTATCGCTAAATCAAAACAAGCCTCTGGAGTACATTTATCAACAGCTTTTAAAAACAGCTCATTGGCTTTTTGTAAATTTTTTTCAAAATATTCTCCAAACAAATACCATGTACCCAGGGCGTAC
>CALLLZ010000214.1 GCA_938008005.1 uncultured Marinicella sp.
AAGCAGGTGGTGCTTACTTACCTTTAGACCCTTCACTTCCCAAGAGTCGAATAGCTCATATGATGACCGACAGCTGTTTATCTATGGTACTAACAACTAAAGATTTAATTGGTATTTGTGAAGGCGAAGAGCACTTGTTAATTGATGAAGGGTCATTAAGCAATAAGATCGCTGATTTACCAATCAAAAACCCTCTTGTAAAGACCTTGAATTCTAAGCATTTGGCCTATGTAATTTATACCTCAGGATCCACTGGTTTACCTAAGGGAGTGTTGATAGAACATCACAGTGTGGTAAACCTTGCCAACAATATCAAAAACATGTCGATATGTGATGATCAAAAAAGCTGGGGCTGGATTGCACCATTTACATTTGATGCATCATTACAAGGGGTATGCATGCTCTTACATGGTCAAACTTTGGAAATTATTTCAGATGATATGAAAAGAAGTTTGACTGTCATGAAGCAACTACTGGCTAAAAATAGCATTGGAGTTTTAGATTGCACACCGACATTGCTTGAACTGTGGTTCAGCGCAGGTATGGATAATTTGCTACCCAACTTAATCATTGGCGGCGAACCCATTTCAAGGACTTTGTGGCAACAGATAGTTAATTGGCAAAAAGAATCTGGAAAAAAAGCAATTAACGTTTATGGCCCAACGGAATGTTGTGTAGACAGCAGTTCAACTGTTATTGAAGGTTCAGAACCTAACATTGGTAAAGCCTTGAATAACTACCAATTTTATATTTTTGACAAAGATCAAACGCTTACGCCTTTTGGAGCAGTTGGCGAGCTATACATCGCAGGGGTAGGTCAGGCTAGGGGCTATATAAATCAACCAGAATTAACAGCTAAATTGTTTATAGAACACACTTTCGAAGATGGTACAAAAAAAAGATTGTACCGTACTGGTGATTTTGTGCGTTATTTGAATGATGGCAACTTAGCCTTTTTAGGGCGTGTTGATGATCAAGTTAAAATCCGTGGTTATCGAATAGAGTTGGGAGAAATTGAACAACTGTTGTTACAACAGTCAGAGGTCAATTCATGTGTCACTGTTGTTCGGGAAGATCAACCAAATCAAAAGCGTATAGTTGTATACTTCACAAGTAGCTTAAAAGAGGAGAATTCACAGCTTAAAAATAAAATTCAATCAAAACTTAAAAATCATTTACCTGATTATATGGTGCCTTCAGTGTTTGTTCGATTAGAAGACATACCATTGACTATAAATGGAAAAGTTAACCGCAAAGCATTACCTCAACCAGATAATAAGATTCTCACCGATGTATATGTTGCTCCTAAAGGGAAGGTTCAACAAAAACTTACAAGTATATGGTCTAAGTTACTTGATATACCAGTTAAATCGATCAGTGCTGAAGCTAATTTCTTTGAACTTGGCGGCGATTCAATTATTTCAATTCAAGTGGTTTCACGCGCTTTAGAAATGGGCGTAAAAATAACTGTCAAACAGTTATTTGAACACAAAACCATTTCGCAGCTTTCAGCTCATGCTTTACAGACAGATCAATTAACAATTGAACAAATACCAGCAACAGGCAAACAATTACTATTACCTATACAGCATCAGTTTTTTAGTAATGAAACGGCTTTAAACCATTACAATCAAGCACTGATTTTTAAAGCACCTACAAACCTCTCTGAATCACTGTTGATTGACATTGTTGCGCTACTTTTTGAAAGACATGATGTGCTACGACTTGTTTTTAAAAAAACTGGCATGTACTGGCAAGCTGAATACCAAGAATTATCTGAACAATTAATTAAGCAAACAATTGGACAGATTGATATAGGGGATAAAGATTTCAGTCAGATTGAGAAATATACTGATGATTTTCAAAAATCATTGTCGATAACAAAAGGCCCAATATTTCGTGCAGTAATTTGTAAAAATAAAAAACAAGGAAAACAGCTATTATTGATTGCCCATCACTTGATTATAGATGGTGTTTCATGGCGAATATTGATTAATGACATAGAAAAACTTTATCACCAAAGCCTTCAAAATAAATCCATGGTTTTAGCTGATAAAACCTCTTCCTATCAGGAATGGGCAAATTTTTTATACAATTACAGTAAATCTGGAGCGTTGGGAAAAGAGAAAAATTATTGGCAGGAAGTCTTCGATTATAAAACTAAAGATTTACCACAAGTATCAAACGAATCAATACATTTTTCTGAATTACAAGTTCAGTTAGATGTATTAACAACTGAACAGTTATTAAATCAAGCACCTAAAGCATATCAGACAAAGGTTAATGAATTACTGTTATCAGCTTTGTTATTGGGTGTCTATAAGTGGTCAGGTAATCAAACCATTAAGGTTGATTTAGAAGGGCATGGAAGGGAAGAGTTGTCAGAAAAGATCAATTTGAGTGAAACCTTAGGCTGGTTTACATCTATATTTCCAGTTGTTCTTAGCAGTGATTCTATGGAATTGCCCAGTGTAATCTGTCAGGTCAAAGAAAATTACAGAAGCATTCCAAATAATGGAATTGGGTTCGGTGTATTGAAGTATTTGAGTCACCAATTTCAAACCGATCAATCTAAGGCTGCAATAGTATTTAACTATTTAGGCCAATTATCAAATAAGATTAACTCTGAAAGTGCATTCGAATTACTTGATCAAGATACCGGGCAAACAATAAGTCAATTGCGACAACATGAACATAACATTATGTTCAACGGTGTGGTTATAAACAAAAAGTTAACTTTTAATGTCGAATACAATACTGGGAAATATAACCAAGATAGCATGAAGCAGTTGTTATCAGAGTTTAAAAATGCTCTTGAACAGGTTACTGCACATTGTATTGATGCTAGAAATGGTTGCTTAACACCCTCAGATTTCCCGTTTAGCCAAATAAATCAAAAACAATTAAACCAATGGCAAGAACATTATCTGATCCATGATTTATATCCTGCAACTGCCATGCAAAACGGTTTATTGTTTCATACCGCATTAGATAAAAAAGCTTATGTAAGCCAAAATTTAGTATCAATTCATAAAGTCGTTGATATCGAATTATTAAAACAAGCATGGGCCACATTGATTGACAGACACAGTGTCTTTAAAACGACGTTTGTTACAGATAACAATGGCGTTTATTATCAACTAATATTGAAAGACAGTGAGCTTCTGTGGCATGTTCATTGTATTAAACATTTAGATGATGAAAAGCAGAAAAAGTACCTTTTAGACTTTAGGTTGTCAGATAAAGATGCGGGATTTGATGTTGAAAAGGCGCCGCTGTTAAGAATTAATGTATTTGATTTAGGTGAAAACAATTATCAAATTCTCATAACCAATCATCATGTAATTCTTGATGGCTGGAGTTACTCTTTAATCTTTAAAGAAGTGATGAGTTGTTATGAAACACTGATTAACGGAAAAACGCCTGAAGACAAAAAACCAATACCTTATCGCAACTATATACAGTGGTTATCAAACAAAAATTTAAACCCTGCAAAACAATATTGGCAAGCCCAATTGGCAACTATTGAAGGTCCAAGTAAGTTGAGCGACCTCAATAAATCTAATGATACTGGCGCAGAACTGGTCAAAATCTTGACTGTATCTGAAAAACAAACTATGGAATTAGAGTATTTTGCAAAAACGAGCCAAGTAACCATAAATACGATTTTACAAGCAGCCTGGGCTTATTTGTTATCAAGGTATTGTAATCAAAAAACAGTTGTTTTTGGAACCACTGTTTCTGGTAGACCTGCAGATATTAACCATGTAGAAGAAATAGTAGGACTGTTTATCAATACCATACCAGTTATAGTTGATATCGAAGTTGATTCGAATTTAATCGACTGGTTGAAATCGTTACACAAAAA
>CALLLZ010000215.1 GCA_938008005.1 uncultured Marinicella sp.
AGCTTTCAGTCATATTTTCCTTAAACAACATACCAATAATAAGGAGTCTACTTTACAAAGACTGGGTCGAAAATTAGGTCGAATTGCTGTCAATAAGACACATATCATCATCCCCAGCGCCGTATTATTTTTAGTGCTTTCAGGATACATGTTCAGCTTTGTTCAAAAAGAATTCTTTCCCGACACCGATCGCAATCAAGTCATCGTAGATATTAAATACCCTGAAAATTCACACATCATTCAAAATGCGCAGAACACCCAAGCCATCGCTGAGCAACTAGCCTCACGTGAGCATGTACAAAAAACCGTTACATTTGTAGGAAACTCAGGGCCTGTATTTTATTATAATTTAGCAGAAAAACCTCGCGCACCACATGTTGCCAGGATTGTGGCTATATTAGATTCAGTTGATAACAGCAATGAAATCATTGAATGGATGACACAAGAGGTTTCACCTCATTACCCTCAGGCTGAAATTGTGGCTCGCAGGTTAGGCCAAGGTCCTCCTTCAGAAGCTCCAATAGAAATAAAGGTTATCGCTGAAGATAGACAAGAATTGACCGAATCAGTACGAAAAATACAAGATTTATTGGCCGCAACTGAAGGAACCAGAACTTTACGCAATACCATTGGTCTAGGGATGGCAAAATTGACACTGTCCCCCAAGGACGCCCTACTGAACCGAAATGATATCACCAGAGATAAATTAGCCAGTGGATTGGCATTAAGAACCTCCGGCCAAGTCATTGGTCAATACCGCGGTTCTGAAGATCCGGTAAATATAGTAATGCAATCACCTGAACACGTTAATTTCAACATCCAAGATTTAGATGACATATCCATACATAACGGTGAATACCAATTATCACTCAATGCCTTAACTGATAAAACCATCGAATGGCTCCCCGCTTCTATAAACCATTACAATTTACAAAGGACAGCTTCTGTGTTTTCAGAGACCAAAGATGGGTACACTTATGATGATGTTTTGTCTGTATTTCTCCCACAAGTAGAAAAAATGGACTTCCCAAAAGGTGTTAGTTATTTCGTAGCAGGATCAGTACAAGAATCAGGAAAAGCCAATAAATCACTTGGCAAAGCATTACCGATCGGGTTGATCATGCTGTTGGTTTTTCTGTTATTTGAATTTAACTCATTTAAGAAAATGTTTATTATTCTTGTGACTGTTCCATTGGCTTTTGCTGGCGTCCCTTTTGGATTATTATTAACCCAAACGCCATTTGGCTTTACTGCCACTCTTGGTGTTTTGGCATTGGTTGGAATTGTAGTTAACAATGCCATCGTATTGCTTGATTTAATTCAAAAAAATCAAGATGCCGGTATGGATATGCCCACATCCATTCAAGAAGCGGTAGCCCGAAGGACAAGACCCATTGTCTTGACCACATTAACCACCATTGCTGGCCTCTTACCGCTGGTGATGACTGATTCAACTTTGTGGCCACCCTTGGCTTGGTCTATCATTTCAGGCTTAATTGTTTCTACTGCACTGTCCCTGTTGGTGGTTCCATCGATGTATCAAAAAATGATCAAACCAAAAGAGTTTGTAACTGCAAACCCATCTGCAACATAATAGACACATGAGAATAAGTAATCAATATGCCGCATTAGGAACAAAATTCAGCAGCTCATCAACACCAGAAGTTCCTAAGTTACCCCAACTTTTATTGTGGAATGAACAATTGGCTGATGACTTGAAATTAAATTTAAGTGAAGAACAAATAGCCAATTATTTTTCAGGCCAAAAATTAATTCCTGATTCAACCCCCGTTGCTATGGCATACTCAGGGCACCAGTTTGGTCATTTCAATCCACAACTGGGTGATGGACGTGCACACTTACTTGGCGAAGTGGCCAATAAACAAGGAAAGATTCAAGAAATTCAGCTCAAAGGCTCAGGTCAAACACCCTTCTCTCGAAATGGAGACGGTAAATGTGGGATTAAACCTGCCGTCAGAGAATATATCATGTCAGAAGCCATGCATGCCATGGGCGTACCTACCACCAGATGTTTAGCTGTAATAACTACTGGAGAGGAAATTCATCGCCAAACCATCACACCAGGGGCTGTGGTAACCCGATTAGCCAGTTCACATATCAGGGTTGGCACATTTGAGTATTTTGCTGCCAGAAGCATGCAAACAGAAATTAAAATACTGGTTGACCTTACAATCAAACGTCATTACCCAAATATTACTCTAACTAACAATAGAAAGTACCTTTCATTACTTCAACAGGTTATTGATAAACAAATAGAATTGGTTATCGAATGGACGCGTGTTGGTTTTATACATGGAGTCATGAACACCGATAACACCTTGCTCTCAGGTGAAACCATAGATTATGGTCCCTGTGCTATGATGGGCGTTTATGACCCAGAAACAGTATTCAGCTCGATTGACAGAAATGGGCGATATGCATTTGGTAACCAAGCGAATATTGCGCAGTGGAATATGGCCAGGTTAGCAGAGTGTTTTTTAAATTTAATTGATGAGGATGAGAAACAAGCCATCAATCTGGTTATGCCTTTGATAGAAGCTTTTCCAGACCAATACAACCATGCTTTCAACCAAATGATGTCAAACAAAATTGGTTTTGAAGAAGGTAATGTTGAAGCAAACAAATTACACCAAAAGTTATTGAGTCTCATGTTTAAACATCAACTGGATTATACCCAAACATTTGTGCAACTGCAGGAGTCACTCATAGCAGCTGAATCACATGCTGAAATAAACAGTCTAGAATTAATCGAATGGCATAAAACGTGGCAAGATACATTAAAGCAATCAAATATATCACATGAAAACGCTTACCAATTAATGGCAAACAACAACCCTGTTGTGATCCCCAGAAACCATCATATTGAAAAAATATTGGAACAAGTTGAAGGCGATTTAAGCACAGCGTCTGTCGAATCCTTTTTGGCCGTATTGCAAAGCCCCTATTCGGTGACCAAAGACACCTCACTTTACCAAGACATGCCCCCCGGTGGTGATTTAAACTACCAAACTTATTGTGGAACTTGAATATAAATTTAGAATAGATGAGCCATTAGATTCACAAAAAACCTTTAAAATTGCCCCCCCATATCACAAACATCCATTCATAATGCAAATAAATTAACATTAATTAATCAACAATAAATATATTGTTTTTGTGGATCATGTGCCACAGGACGACCTCCTTGAGCCGAGCAAGCGGCTTGTGCGTTTGCCAAACCTTCTGCATTACCTGGAACAGTTGCCCAATCATTATTTTCATTGCCACTGTTATCGCAATAAAATACTGGATCAATTGCCAATGCTTGTGAAGCAATAAACGTTAATGACAATGTTAAAGTAAATATTTTATCAAGATTCATATTTTTCTCCCAATTATAACAATATATATCTACACTATTGCATATTTGTTGCTTTTTTATTTATATGTATTTTATATTGGTGTCAAATATATGTTGAGTGAAAATTAACTCAACGACTATAGACTAAAAGTTCATAGGTTGTTTTGCGGACTAAAAGTCCTTACTTCGAAACAATATTTCCGGTGTTTTTATTTGACAAATTATCCATGGTATTAAAATAGACATTATTTTATTTTCAATGGATAGTTGGCTTCAGCCAACCTGTATAACTGATGATTCTAAAACCTGTTGACTAAAGTCAACAAACCAGAAGTGTGTCAAATACTCTTCAAAACCTTAAAGATAAATGTGTAGCAGCTAAAAGCCTTGCACTAGAAGTGCATAATTTTAACTAGCGAAATGAAACAATAAATATGCTTGCGTGCAAATATTTTAAGAAAATCACGCTGTAATTTAAATTACCAAGCATTTTGGGGAACATGGTTCCATAGGTCAAACAATAGAAATATTAAATTTCCAGGTACTTAACTTATACAACTTGTAAAACACACCATGTTAATCAAGACCATCAATGAAAATCAGGTCAACTACTGGCAAATTAGGTTGTAATATAAATACACCCCGGTTGACATCAGATACAATCACCAGCCCATTGTCAAAAAATGGATAAACATTCCATGCACCTGGAAAACCACCACCATCATTTTCTGGATAAGTATCGAAAAAAGCCACTTCAGTCATCTCTGTTTGACTCAAGTCACCCAACTCGAGTATGCGCAAACCACGGGTATAATTTGCTTGGTAAGTATGATCGCCTACAACATATTGATTATGATCAATCGACATTCCAGCAGATTCATGGAAACCCTTGTATACAGGATTGTCAAGGTCTCTGAAGTCCATGACATGTGTTCTCGTGTTAACATCATCACGTCTTTCATCCAACTCGTCGTCAATTAAAAAATACCTTTGATCCTTGGATAACCAGCCTTGATGAGTATATTGGCTACCGGTATAACCAGTTCTGGATAACTGAGTCGGATTGTTTTTAACTGTTACATCAACAACAGTAACCGTATCTTCATTACTGGCAAAGCATATTTCTCGACCATGATAATCTTGGTCTGGACCTTGGTAAGTCAAACATTGGGCGTCGTGGGTATATCCATCGGCACTGAAACAACCAGCAAAAGTTGGCGCTAAGGGAGCGCTGATATTAACCATATGTAAACCGCCACTGCAGGTATTACCACCCACTAAATAAGCAAAGTTACTTTCAGGGTTGATGATGATATTATGCGCATCTTGAAATGAACCACCTCGATATACATGATCAGCGGCAAAAGTCTCGGGTTGATTTTTAACCGATAATAAACGACTTAAATCAAAAACCTGCATACCATGATCGCCAATATTATCGGCCACAATAAAAGCAAAATTTTGATGGGTTTTAATATCACGCCAAGTACTGGTGGAAAACTCACTGGGTAATTGGCCCAAAAATACAGGTTTATCAGGATCAGTGATTTCTACAAAGGAGGTACCACTTGAGCGGCCTACCAGTGCGAAATAACGATTACTGGCTTCATGCTTCCAACCCCAAGAGTCAGAACCTTGACCACCACCTAAGGTTTTCAAATCTAAATGACCTTTGAGGTCAACATTCTTGCAGGGAAAAATATCTGCAGCACCATTTTCACATGCTTGATTGCTCTTAAACTCATAACCCGTATAAGGTTGATTATGGGCCTCATGCATCATCTTAGCAAAATCCCAATCAGGGTATTTTTTTCCTAAAATAGCTGAACGAGCGGGCGTTTGACAAGCTTGAGCTGGTAACCAAGCGATCAAGGTAATCAAAATAATTATTTTTTTATAGTTCATGTGTAGGCCTTGTTTATAATTTGATGCTAAGCATATGCTTATTCTACATGTTTTTCTAATTTGCCGCTTTTAATCACGGCTTTAATATCAGTCATGACTGTTATGTCAGCCAGTGGGTTATTATTCACAATAACCATATCAGCATAATACCCTACTTTAATTTCACCTAACTGTGATGCTTGGCCCAATAAATCAGCAGCATGTATTGTGGCGGCTTGTAAAGCTTCTGCATTAGTCATACCGTTATTAACCATTAACGCAAACTCTTCGCCATTTCTACCGTGTTCAGACACACCACTGTCAGTTCCAAAGGCAATATTAACCCCTGCTTTATATGCACGATTGAATGAACCCGCCAACAAAGGCCCTATAGTGGCTGCTTTTTTCGCTACCACAGCAGGAAAAAAACCTTCAATTTTTGATTTTTCTGTAACCCAATCACCAGCAATTAACGTAGGAACTAAATACGTACCGTGCTTTTTCATGGCTTTAATCACTTCTCCATCTAAATAGGTGCCATGTTCAATACTGGCCACACCTGCTTCTATAGCACGTAACATGCCGGCTTTACCGTGTGCATGAGCAGTTACTTTAAAACCATAATCATTTGCTGTCGCGATCAAAGCATTCAGCTCTTCATCACTGAACTGAGCATTATCACCACTGGCCGCTTGGCTTAAAACACCTCCGGTGGCAGTAATTTTGATCAAATCGGCACCATCTTGATAACGTTGCCTAACCGCCCGCATGGCATCACTGGCACCATTGACTACTCCATGTTCTGGGGTGGTATGTGGGAATAAGCCATCTCGATAACCATTACTTGGATCAGCATGTCCACCTGTTGTGGCAAGCGCTTTGGCTGCAGTAAAAATACGTGGCCCCGGTACCTTACCTTGATTAATGGCTTTTTTTAGCGACACAGACACATTAAATTCATCGCCTAAATCTCTGATGGTCGTAAAGCCAGCATTGAGTGTTGTTTCTGCAAAAACAACTGCATTAAAAGCCACATCTGCCTCATTCAACTGAAATTTTTCAATGTACCTCGTAGCACTGTTTTCATGGGTAATATGTGTGTGCATATCAATCAAGCCAGGTAAACAATAGTTATCAGAGTAATTTAAATCAATAT
>CALLLZ010000216.1 GCA_938008005.1 uncultured Marinicella sp.
TATTATGAATTACTTGTACGTGATGGCGGTGTACATGACAAAAATCTACATCTTGTGGAGTATAATGATCTTGGCCATTAACTAAATAACAGTCACCTTCCCTGCTAACTTCATATCGCAGCTCTTCATCTCGGTAGGTAAATTGTAGATGCAAAGCTTGACTGCCTTGAAGTCGCCAACCATTGCTGGTTTGCCAAATCCCTGGATCATTGGCGTTTTTTAATAACTGATGGGCATAAATAGCAACCACTTCAGAAATCAACTCATGAGACAAATCTAAATCATCATTATCTAAACTATTGGTAAAAATTTGGTGCTTTTTAAATGCTTTTGTAGCTAGTAGTTGTGATAAAAATGCTATATTTGTTTTAACACCAAAAATAGCGCTTTCATTCAATATTTGTTGGGTCTTTTTGATACACTGGCGACGATCTTTCGCCCAAACCACTATTTTTGCAATCATTGGATCATAATGGATCGTAACTGAATCGCTGGTTCTAACTCCTGAATCCACCAAAGTATTCGGCTCTTTTTTTAGTATAACTTGTTCCAATAATCCGGTTGATGGCAAATAATTATTGTATGGATCTTCAGCATATAATCTAACTTGAATGGCATGCCCTTTTGCCTGAATCTGAGTTTGTTTTAAAGGTATTCTCTCTCCTTGTGCCACTTTGATTTGCCAAGCCACCAAATCAACACCTGTAATCAGTTCTGAAACTCGATGTTCAACTTGCAAACGGGTATTCATCTCCATGAAGTAAAATGAATCGTCACCATCCATAATAAATTCAATGGTCCCGGCTCCCACATAATCAATCGCTTGAGTAGCTTGAATGGCCGCATTGAGCATATCTGTTCGTGTGGCATCACTTAAACCAGCTGCTGGCGCTTCCTCAATCACTTTCTGATAACGTCTTTGGGTTGAACAATCCCGTTCAAATAAATGTACCACATGACCATGAGAATCAGCAAAGACCTGTACCTCAATATGTTTAGGCTTGGTAATGTATTTCTCTAATATAACATGATCATCACCAAATGCATTCATCGCTTCGCGTTTGGCGGAATTTAATTGGTTAATAAACTCGTCTTTATTATGAACAATTTTCATACCTTTACCACCACCACCAGCGACTGCTTTGATCAGGATTGGATAACCTATCTGGTCTGCAGCCTGCTGCAGTGTAGCTTCAGCCTGATCATCTTCTTGATAACCTGGAACACAAGGCACATCTGCTTGTAACATGGTTTGTTTTGCGGCTGATTTAGAGCCCATTAATCGTAAAGCTTCTGCAGGCGCACCAATAAAAATCAACCCTGCATCTTTTAATGCTTCAGCGAAATTTGCTCGCTCCGATAAAAAGCCATAACCTGGGTGGACGGCATCTGCACCATAGTTTTTAGCAGCCGCGATAATTTTATCAATATTCAAGTATGAATCAGCTAAATCTGTTGATCCTATATGGCATGCTTCATCAGCCATTTGTACGTGTTTGGCATGACGATCTGGATCAGAAAAAACTGCCACCGTCTTAATATTTAACTGACGACATGTTTCAATGATACGAACCGCTATTTCTCCACGGTTGGCAATCAATATTTTATTAATGGACATAAGCTCAGGACTTTTTTGGCTGATTTTTAATAGTCAATATTATACAACAACCTCCTAATATTCAGAGTTGATTTTAATTCTAAAATAACTCTTTTCTATTTATCGGAGGTTCTTTAAGGAGACCCTTATCTATTCATAATTTTCAATAACTGTCTACTTTGAATGGTTTTACCATTTACCAAATGATTAATAACTACTCGCATTAAGTTTGACACTTGATTCAATTGTTCGAAACTCATTGGCTTAGAACCAATGAATAATTTAAAACTTTCAGCTGTACATGGTTTATTATCAAACTTTTGACGTGTATTGTTAATGATTAAACCATCGGTGGGATTGAATTCAATACAATCATTATCAACAGCTTTATCAGGCAGTTGCAATTCATAGCCTAACTCACAACATAATCGCCATTCAAAATATCGCAAAACCAACCTAACAGAGGCAGATTCTTGCAAAGCTTTTATTGCTTTTTGATAAACCAGAAATAACAAATGAGAAGTATGATCATCAATTTTCACTAAACTCAGTAATTCATTACAATACAACATAGAAACATGATTTTTATAAGCACAGCGTTGCAAAACCGCATTTTGTTCAGCATTTATAAGTGTTTTTAGATTTGACTTGCCTACCCAACTCAGTTCAGTGGCTATAAAAGGCTGTAGTTGACCATTTAATTTAGATTTAGGTCTTTGAGAACCTTTGGCTATCACGTCGATGATACCATGATGATGAGTAAGAAGTTTAATCAACTCACTGCTGTCTTTATAAGCTCTTTTGTGCAATATAAAGGCATGATCAGTGATCATCAGAAAACAACAAGTATAGCGGAATTCTTGAATTACTCTTTGAACTCATCATTGTAACCCAATGCTTCAAGGGCGCGAATGTCATCGGTCCAAGAAGATTTCACCTTGACCCAAAGTTTTAAATTTACCTTAGCTTGAATAAACGCTTGAATCTCTTGCCTCGCCTTGATGCCAATTTGTTTAATCGCATCACCATTGGTACCGATAATAATACGCTTTTGATTATTTCGCTCAACCCAAATATTAGCATGAATGTGGTGTATTTCACCTTTCAATTTATCTGACATGACTTCATACGCTTCTATATTTACACTAACACTGTATGGTAACTCTTGATGAAAACGTTCCATCAATTGCTCCCTAATAAGTTCAGTGATAAAAAAACGAGTGGATCGATCTGAAACTAATTCTTCATCAAATATGGGCTCACCTAGCGGCAACATATTATGTATGGCATCCAATAAAGGCTCTACATGTTTGTTTTTCAACGCACTGATATAATGTATTGCATCAAAAGAAAACATCTGCATGATTTTTTCTACAAATGGAATCATTTGTTGCTTGTTTTTGACTTTATCAACTTTATTAATGACCAATATTTTCTTTGCAGTTGATTGAGCCATTACTTTAGCCGCTCGTAGGTCTTCATCAGTCCATTTCATCGCTTCAACCAAAAATAGTAAAACATCCACACCATGTGATGATGATTGGGCCGTTTGATTCAAATGCTTATTCAACGCTGTGCCTTTTTGATTATGAATACCTGGTGTATCAATAAAAACTATTTGACCGCGTTCGGTTGAATGAATGGCTAAAATTTGATGTCGAGTGGTTTGTGGTTTATGGGAAACAATAGAAAGTTTTTGTTGCAGGATTTGATTGATTAAAGTCGACTTGCCTACATTGGGCCGCCCAATCACTGATACGTAACCGGTTTTATAATTAATATTTTTTTTATTGTTATTATCAGAACTGGTAGCACTCATGTTTGTTGCAACACTTCTATGACCTTATTGGCAGCTGATTGCTCAGCTCTTTTGATTGAACTACCAGTGGATATGATAGAAAGTTTCAATTCATCCACCAAACATTTAACTTTAAACCTGATTTCATTATTGATTTCAATTTCTTCAATGGTCTCATATAAAGGCAACTGTAAACCTTGTTGTTGCAATATCTCTTGCAGTTCTGATTTAGGGTCTTTCTTAATCAAATCTGGGTTTATTTGCAGTAACCATGGTTGCATCACCTGTTCCACAACTTTTTTTGCGAACTCATACCCTTGGTCTAATAATACAGCACCAAACACAGCCTCTACAGCATCGGCCAAAACCGAAGATTTATTCACGCCGCCAGATTTAATTTCGCCAGCACCTAATTTAATCATTGGGCCCAATTGATAATAACGACCAACAGCCGCTAAAGTTTTACCTTTAACAATTTGCGATCTAAGTCGGGACAACTCACCTTCGCTCAATTCACTGTACTTATTGAACAAATAAGAAGAAATCACCAGTGATAGTATAGAGTCACCCAAAAACTCCAGCCTTTCATTGTTAAATTTACCTACGCTACGATGAGTTAGGGCTTGTTGAATCCATTTAGCCTCATGCCAATGAATTTTTTGACCCAATATTTTCACAAGTCGGCGTTAATTTAAAGGTACTCTGTCATCAAATTTAATCTTGAACGACAAATTAGCAACAAATTCTTTTTCTACATCATATTTCACTTGTATTTCGCGACCATTGCCCCTGACTATTTTAAAGTCTGTGGGCTTTACCTGATCTACATAACTGATATACAACAATTTAGAAATTCGAGATTTAATTTCAGCAGGTGATTGATTGGCACCTTCACTGGCCGCTGTCTTCATGGCTTTAACCACTGACATATGATCCATATAAACAGGGCCAATTTGCATACCGGCATAGAGAAAAAAGCCTAAAACAGCCAAAACAAATACAAATCCAATCAGAGTTATACCTTGTGCCTTTTTTAATGATTTCATAGTTTTACCTCTATATTTCCAATCAATACTTAAAATTTATAACAATTATTATCAGTTGACAGTAAAACAATGTCAAATAATCTTGGTGCCAATGCGTTTCAAACCTTCTAAGAAATTGGGAATTCTCCAATGCATCCAAATAAATTGTGCTTTACCAACCAAATTTCTTTCCGGTACCAACCCCCATACTCGACTGTCTGAAGAATTATCACGGTTATCACCCATAACAAAATAATGTCCCTCTGGCACCGTTAACTGAGTGAATTTAAATGGTTGATTAGCAACGCCATTAATGGTCAGCATTTTATGTCCAACTTCACTCAAGTATTCAGTCTTTTGTATTACCCTGTTACGGGGTTGTAAATCATCAATAAAACCTTCATATTGACCATCTACATCTTGTTTAACAGCTTCACCATTAAGGTAAACTTTTTCGGTTCTTGCATCAAAATACACATCATCACCAGGGATCCCAACAACCCTCTTGATATAGTCATCTTTTTGATTGGGTGGAAATCTAAACACCACCACATCACCTCGTTGGGGATGGCCAATTTCAATAAAGGTGTCATGTAAAACAGGTAGCTTAAGTCCATATGAAAATTTATTAACATATATAAAATCACCTGTTAACAAAGTGGGCATCATTGAAGACGAAGGAATTCTAAATGGTTCAAAGACAAACGTTCTTACCACCAAAACAAAGATAAACACCGGAAAAAAAGAATAACCAAATGAAATCACTGAAGTCATAAAACTTTTTTCTTTAGGTTCTGCACCTTTATATTTAATTTTCCCTATCAACCAACATACCAAAGTAATACCGCTGGCCAAAGTTAAAAATGCTTCAAAATCGAAATGAATTTCGTTCACTGTCACTGTTCCTCTAATTATCTACTTTTAATACGGCCAAGAACGCCTCTTGTGGCACTTCAACCCGTCCAATTTGCTTCATCCGTTTCTTACCGGCTTTTTGTTTTTCTAATAACTTTTTCTTACGACTGGCATCACCACCATAACACTTTGCTGTCACATTTTTACGCAAAGCTTTTACTGTAGTTCTGGCGATTACCTGAGAGCCTATGGCTGCTTGAATGGCGACATCAAACATTTGGCGTGGAATCAATTCTTTCAATCTATCTGTTAAATCACGACCACGTCTCTGGGCATTATCACGATGAGTCAATACAGATAATGCATCCACCCGTTCACCATTGATCAATACATCCAAGCGAATAAAAGGCCCAGCCAAATAATGGCTGAATTCATATTCAAAAGAAGCATAACCTCTACTCACTGATTTCAAACGATCAAAAAAATCCAATACAACTTCGCTCAAAGGCAACTCAAAAGTTAATTGCACTTGATTACCTAAATACTGCATATTTTTTTGAACACCACGTTTCTCGATACATAAGGTAATAACGGGCCCCACATAATCTTGTGGTAACAATATATTAGCAGTGATTATAGGTTCTCTGATTTCTTCGAACATGGCCGGTAAGTCAGCTGGGTTATCCAGCATCACCTGATTACCTGTTTTGTCTATCATTTCGTAGACAACTGTTGGTGCTGTAGTCACCAAATCTATATCAAACTCGCGTTCGATCCGCTCTTGAACCACCTCCATGTGTAACATACCCAGAAAGCCACAACGAAAACCAAAACCCAAAGCGGTTGAAGACTCAGGCTCAAAACTTAATGAGGCATCATTCAGTCGTAATTTTTCTAATGCTTCACGCAGATCTTGATAATCCTCTGCTGAAGTAGGAAATAAACCTGCAAAAACTCGAGGCTGTGATTGCATAAACCCTGCCAAAGCTTCTTTGGCAGGGTTTTGAGTTAGGGTGATGGTGTCACCTACTGGCGCGCCATGAACATCTTTAATTGATGCACTCAAATAACCAACTTCACCACATTTTAATACCGTACCGGGTGTTCTTTTCGGTGTAAACTTACCTAAACCTTCAACCAACTGATCATTTTTTAAAGACATGATTTGGATTTTGTCTTTAACTTTTATTTCACCATTAAAAACCCGAATTAACGACACAACACCCAAATAATTATCAAACCATGAATCAACGATAGAAGCTTGCAACGGTTCTTCTGCTGAACCTTCAGGAGCTGGTATTAAATGTGCAATGGCCTCTAGTACATCATCAATACCCACACCTGTTTTGGCTGACACCAGTAACGCTTCAGAGGCATCTATACCAATGATTTCCTCAATTTCTTGTTTTACACGTTCAATATCGGCTGATGGCAGATCTATTTTATTGATAACGGGTATAACTTCCAAGCCCATTTCAATAGCTGTATAACAGTTAGCTACAGACTGTGCTTCAACACCTTGCGCAGCATCTACCACTAATAAGGCACCTTCACATGCGGCCAATGATCTGGAAACTTCATAAGAAAAATCTACATGGCCAGGTGTATCGATTAAATTATACTGATAGATTTCACCTGATTCAGATTTAAATTCTAGACACACAGCTTGTGACTTGATGGTTATACCGCGTTCACGCTCTATGTCCATTGAATCTAAGACTTGCTTGTCCATTTCTCTTTCACTTAAACCACCACAAACCTGTATAAAACGATCGGCCAAAGTTGATTTGCCATGATCAATATGAGCAATGATGGAAAAGTTACGAATGTTTTTCATTAAATCCTGTGTTGTTTGGGTTAATTTTGTATAGCCAAAAACAACAAATCCCATGGAGTTCATGGGATTTGTCTATTTTGCGCTATTTTATACTGTAAGTCCTTATCGTTCAATCACTATAAACGCATTACCAGGACCTTGTTTAACCAATAAAACCAAAGGATCATCTTTATCAATAGAATCAATTGCATCGCTGAAGTCAGATAAATTAGCAATATCTTTCTTACCAACTCGTTTAATTACAGCTCCCACTTGCAATTGAGCACGTTCAACATCCTTTTCAGTGATGTCGGTAACTATGACTCCAGTTGTTTCACCAGTCCGTTCTTTATCTTGTTCTGATAGTTTACTGACTGAGAAACCAATGCCCGCATTAACACCAGCTTTTTCAGAGTTGGAATTTCCTGCTTGTAAATCATCATCCAATGCTTTTAACTTGGCTGTTAATTTTTTCACTTTTCCATCTCGAAAAACTTCTAAACTCACCTCTGTATTAGGCATTACAATACCAACAACAGGAGGTAATGACTGACGTGTTTTAATTGGTTTACCATTAAAACTTACAATCACGTCACCAACTTCAATTCCTGCATTTTCAGCAGAACTTCCTTCAGAAACCTGATTAACCAATGCACCTCTTGGTATGTTCATCCCTAAGTAATCTGCCATCGCCTGATTAACATCACCAATACCAACACCCAGCAATCCACGTTGCACAGAACCATTGGTCTGCAACTGTTCTGCCACATTAACCGCCACATCTATTGGAACCGAGAATGATATACCCATATAACCGCCAGTATTAGAAAAGATTAAAGTATTGATACCTACAACTTCACCTTCAAGATTAATCAGTGGCCCACCTGAGTTGCCTCTGTTAATTGGTACATCAGATTGAATATAAGGTACATATTGTTGTCTGCCTATTTGGCGGCCTTTAGCACTTACTATACCTTTAGTAACAGAATTTTCGAAACTCAGTGGTGAACCAATGGCCATAACCCATTCACCAATCTCCAGATCATCCGCAGAACCTACTTTGAGTTTAGGTAAATTTTTTCCGTCAATTTTTAATACTGCAATGTCACTGGCCTCATCTTCACCGATCAATTCAGCTTCAAATTCGCGACGATCTAATAAGGTTACAATAATTTTATCGGCCCCTTCTATCACGTGACGATTTGTTAAAATAAGTCCGTCTGCTGAAATAATAAAACCAGAACCTCCAGAAACTCGATCTCGATTCTGTGGTTGATTCGGGATTCCAAAAAATCTAAACAACTCTTCATTAGGTTGATTTGTGTTAGGCTCATTATCATCGGCATTGTCACGCGCAACGATATTAACAACCGCAGGACCTGTTCGCTTCGCCAAATCAGTAAAGTTGGGCAGACTTAATTCTTTGGCCCAAGACGTCAGGCTCAGAGTCATTAAGCCCGCCAACAATATTATTTTTTTCATTAATCACTCCGTTAAATTCATGGATTATTAGCTGTGTATAGACTGTAAAAAGTTGGCTAAGTGCCACTGATTGATAAAATCGTGACTTTTGGCCTAAATTTCAAGTGTTGTTCAATATTTTTTTTGCGCAAAAAAAAGTAAAAAATAAACAAACCCAAAATAAGTCCAGACAAGGCCATTAAATCAGTTGGTAATAGCCAATAAACACTTACCAAATGGCCAATAGATAAAAAAATTAAACACATCACCAACGGTAAAAAATATAATATGGCACTTGATTTCATTAAATCACCTGCATCAATTTCAATCTTAACCAATTGGTTTAACAACTGAGCTTTGGAAAACAACTTATTACCATTAATTAGCTGATACCTTCGATCATAACTAGACAATCTCAACAAGTTTTTGCGTAATGCAAATAATTTAATCAAAGGCTTGTTGCAGTTAACAGGGCAGCCAACACACTTTTCTGCCTGAACCAATTCAAGGACAACAGAGTGATTGCTTTTAGCAACCACTCGAGCCAAACGATTCATTCTTCAGCAGTGATTTGTTGGGCTTTCAAACGAGATTGGTTGATCATGCGATTAACATGTTCAACATTATAATACACAGGGATTTGAGGCTGGTTATTTCTTTCAGATAGATATTGCTGGATTTGCGGTGTTAATGAAGGATAACGTGTCAAACCCTGCGTTTGCTCTACCCTAACTGCTGTGGCATTAGGTGGATTGATGAACTGTTGAGAGGTTTTAGCATAAACGGGAAGCGCATCAGCATTCGGGACATTTTGATTTTGGTTAAAAGTAAAAACCGCAACCAAAGCCACTGAAGCAGCTATTGCTGAACCAGTTAAAGACTTAGCCCAACCATTAAATCGACCAGTTTTTATTGGTTCCATAACAACATTCGAATTAAGTTTTTGAACCACGGATTCACCGAGGTTTTGCATCAGTGGCGCATCATTCTCTTGCTGTAAACAGGAACGCAACATATGGTAACTGTTCCAACTAGACTTCAAGGTTTCATCCGACTGCATACGCTTTAACAAAAAACGGCTACAATCATTTGACAGTTCACCATCCATTAAATCCGAAATATTTTGTTTTGACTTATCTGACATGTTGTTTTCTCATATTTTCATCTTCTAACAAAGGGCGTAAAGCCTGATCTATGGCATCTCGTGCTCTGAATATTCTTGACCTGACCGTCCCTATTGGACAGTTCATTTCTAAAGCGATTTCATCATAGCTCATACCATCAACCTCTCTGAGAACAATGGCTTTCTTCAAGTCCTCAGGTAATTGAGCAATTGCCTTGGACATGGTTTGCTCTAACTCACCACGCGAATAGACCGCATCTGGTGTATCCAAGTTCCGAAAATCTTCATTACTACCAAAAGATTCTGCATCCTCAAATTCCACTTGAGTATTTTGAATTCTTCGGGACTTCGCGACCAAATGATTTTTAGATGTATTGACAGCAATCCGATATATCCAAGTATAGAACGAACTGTCACCACGAAAATTAGGTAATGCACGAAAGACTTTGATAAAAACTTCTTGAGCAACATCTTGAATTTCATGCCGATCTTTAACAAATTTTGAAATCACATTGGCAACCCTCTGTTGATAACGATTAACCAATAATTCAAACGCAGCCATTTTCCCTTGTTTGGCTTGCGCCACTAATTCAGCATCGAGATTTTTTTCTGACATCTTATCCTGATCTTCTGATTTCATTTTAATTGCCTGATTGGACTGCTTTCAGCCTGAAATAGTTCATTGCATTTAACTGTTTTTTAAAATTTTTGCTCGTTGATTTAAAATACGCTCAATTTCCTGGGCAGGAACTGGACGTGAAAATAAGTACCCTTGAAAGTATTCACAGCCTTTTTGTGATAAATAAATACGTTGCTCTTCAGTCTCCACACCCTCTGCCACAATTTCATGCCCTACCCGTTTAGCCATATCTATGGTTGCATCTAATATTGCTTCATCATCTGGGCTTAAACCAATGTTTTTAACAAAAACCTGATCAATCTTTAGGGTTTTTGCAGGTATTTTACGCAAATAATCCAACGTAGAATGACCTGTACCAAAATCATCAATAGATAAAGTGCAACCTAAGTTAACTATTTTCTTGAACATCAATAGTGCATCTTTAACGCTCTTGAATTTTTCACTTTCGGTTATTTCAAAGTCCAAATGTTTAGGGTGAATACCAGTACGGTCAATAATATTACTGATCTTTTTGATCAAACCTTTATCGTTTAATTGAACTGGTGATAGATTCACAGACATATTCAATGGCAAAGTGTACTTATTCTGCCATTTTTTTAATGTAATACATGATTTTTTAATTACAAACAATCCAATCTGATCAATCAGATCAGACTGTTCAGCTAATGGAATAAACAAGCCAGGGCTGATAATACCTAATTCTGGATGCTCCCAGCGAACCAAAGCCTCAAAACCCATGATGTCTTCTGTCTGAGCATTCATCTTTGGTTGAAAATAGACATCGATCTGCCCCTTATCAACGGCATTCTGTAGACTTTTAACCATCTCTTCATTTTGCTTGGTATGGTCTCCATCTAGATTATTGTTGTAAACAGTATAACGATTTTTGCCATTCAACTTAGCATCATACAAAGCAATATCAGCATGTTTTATTAGTTTGCTGACACTGTGCCCATGCTCAGGAAAGTATGAAATACCTAGACTGATGGTTAAATTAATTTCACTGCCATTATTTAATTTAATGGGACTGGCTACCGACTTAAGGATGGCATGGGCAATTTTTTTAACTTTTTGAACACTCATTTCATGATTCAAGAGAATTAAAAACTCATCCCCTGCATATCGAGCTGCAACACCATAACCTTTAACATGATGTTTTAATATTCTGGCTACATTGATCAACACATCATCACCCACATCATGGCCTAATGAATCATTGATCACTTTAAAGCGATCTAAATCTAAAAACATCACAGCGATAAATCCTATGCTGTTATCAATTGATTGTTCAATGGCTTTAACAATGTAACGACGATTCAATAAGTCTGTCAGCACATCATATTGACTTTCAGACTCATGTGAATGTTGTAATATTTTAAATGCCATTGATTGTTTATAATGTAAAGATAATTGCTTAAACAATAATTTCAACGAAGGCCAATTATTAGTTTCTCGAAATCCACCTACAATTAATGCTGCAGCATTTTCTTCATCAACAAAACAATCAAACATCAAGATAGAATTTACTGTATAGAAATTTAAGAAATCATCACCTGGAATAACTTCAGAAGCATTATTTTTAATCCCATAATAACCATCAGCATCGACTTTCCGAAACAAAAAATCATGTTTAGCAGCAGCAAATTTTTGCGCATAATTATCCAGAGAACAATCCCAAACAATTTGACTGTATTCACCCGTTCTATCTTTCTTAATGACAAAACAAAAATCAAACTCCGCCCATTTCAAAAGAGTTTGTATGCTTCTTCTTTTTTGATTGTTATCAAAATCGAGAGTGGTTACTCGTTCTAAATTTTGTAAAAACTTTTGTTGATAAACTTGTTCAGTTAAATCAAAAATCTCACCCAAGTAATATGAGCGATCACCAATTGTGGTGTAGCTAATCCGTAGTTTTATCGACTTAAAAGAGCCTGCTAATTCAAGATATGCATGTTCAACTATTTGACCAGTTTCAATTAAATCAGACTTAAATTCGCTGATCTTTTCGCCTTGGTTTACTGAAATTAATTTATACCAAACTTTGCCGATCAAATCAGCTTTATCAACCCCAAAGTGGCTGTGCAAGGATTTATTGGTATAGTTGATTTCATGCGTATTAACATCAATTAATAATTGTGGGAAACCTGACGGATAAAAATAAGTGCTTAAAAAAACATCTAATTCATCTGCGGATTGCTTACTTTTGGCTTGGATACCCGCTTCTTCCTTAATGCCAACATCTTTCGCCACCAGTTCATGCTGTAATACCGGAGAAAACACTAAATCAACTAAATTCGCATTGATTTTTAGGTATTGCTGGTGATTCAAACCAACTTGTGTAGAAACTAAACCAACCAATTTAAGATCAGGGTACTTTTCTTTTAAATTGTTGATTTGATTATTGTTCTTGACCCATTGTTTAGATATTTCGAATACCAACACAGAGAATGCATCTTCGCCGGCTAATATCGATTCCATTTGTTCTATATCAGTTGCTGTGAATATCTTATCTGCATTTAACTGGTCAAAATAATTAAAAAAATGCAATCGATCTTTTTTTTCACTGCATGCAATAAGAATGCTTTGCTTACGGAAGGTCATTGGCACTGATCCATTTTCCATCTCGCAACACATAATTTCCATCTAAACCCATATTAAAATTTATGGCTTTACCATGTTTTTCAAAATATAGGTGAGACTTTCCTTTTGGTAAGATAAACATAAACTTAACCACACTTTTAAAATTTGGTGTATGTTTCGAAAAATATAATTTAGCCTCTAACCAACTTTCTTTGCTATTTATTGGAAATACAAACACCGAAAAATGCTTACGTTCTAAGGCAAATTTAATGGCTTCTTTAAAATCTTTGGTTTTAGGTGCTGGTGGTTCAGAACTCTTTAGATTTTT